>JBGSBN010000029.1:0-23537 GCA_041730515.1 Methylacidiphilales bacterium
CGATACAGTGTATAGTTTTGTAGCTAATGAACTATATAAAATAGCCTCTTATGTTGATAAACAAATATTTTGGAAAGCACAGATAGAACAGATATTTGTAACAAGGGATAATGAGTTTATTTTAATTCCAAAAATTGGTAACCATCAAATTATTTTTGGTGATGCTAATAACTTGGATACCAAGTTTGAAAAGCTATTTGTTTTCTATAAAGAAGGCCTTAGCCGAGTGGGGTGGAATAAGTATAAAACCGTAGATGTTAGGTTTGATAAACAAATTGTTTGTAAGTAAAAGTAAAAAAGGTTTTTTCAATAATATATAAAAAAGATGCAAGTTCAAGAATTAAAAATTGTAGTAGGCTTAGATATTGGTACTACCAAGGTATGTGCTATTGTAGGTACTAAAAACGAACATGGCAAAATTGATATTCTTGGCATGGGTAAAGCAGAGAGTTTAGGCGTTATCCGTGGCGAGGTTAGAAATATTGATAAAACCGTAAAAGCTATTAATGAGGCCATTGAAAAAGCCAAAGAAAGTGTAAGTAAAAATCCACAATCTAAAGTTAGTAGAATTGACATATCATCGGTACACGTTGGTATTGCTGGTCAGCATATTAAAAGTTTGCAACACCGCAATAGCATTAGCCGTGTAAATACCGAAGATGAAATTAGTAAAGAAGATGTAGAGCGTTTAATTAACGATACACATAATTTAGCATTGCCTCCTGGCGATAAAATAATTCATGTTTTACCGCAAGAGTTTACGGTAGATGATATTGTAGATGTTACAGAACCAATTGGTATGACAGGTGTTCGCTTATCCAGCAATTTTCATATCATTACTGGCCATGTTGAAGCTATAAAAAATATCAATAAATCGGTAGTACGTGCTAATTTATCGGTAGCGGGTTTAATTTTAGAACCACTTTCAAGTGCAGATGCGGTGCTTGCCGATGAAGAAATGGAAGCTGGTGTTTGTTTGGTAGATATTGGTGGTGGAACTACCGATGTGGCTATTTTTAAAAATGGCATCATCCGTCATACTGCCGTTATTCCTTTTGGTGGAAATATTATTACTGATGATATAACCGAAGGTTGTCAAGTTTTACGCAATCAAGCAGAATTGTTAAAAACTAAATTTGGTTCGGCTTTAGCTGAGCAAAATAAAGACAATGAAATAGTTACTATTCCTAGCTTTAGAGGTCGTTCTCCTAAAGAAGTTTCCATTAAAAACTTGGCTTTGGTAATTCAAGCTAGGGTTGAAGAAATTTTCGAATCGGTATTGTACGAAATAAAAGCTTCGCAATTAGAAAAGAAATTGAATGCTGGTATCGTTATTACTGGTGGTGGTTCTCAATTAAAACATTTAACCATGTTGGTGGAACTGGTAACAGGCATGGATGCACGTATTGGTTATGCCAATGAGCATTTAGGAAAATCGCATATTGAAGAAATAAAAAGCCCAATGTATGCCACAGCCGTTGGTTTGGTTATAAAAGGTTTTGAGGGAGTTAGTTTTGACGATAAAGATGTAAAAGATGATGATACCGTAAATAAAAAAGAACAAAAAACAAGTGGCGGTTTATTTAAAGGTTTGGTTCAAAAATATAATAATTGGATGTTTAACGATGAGGATATGAAAGACTTCTAGTTTTTTAAATTACCTTATTTAAAATTTAATAACAACGCTTTTAGGTTGTTTAAAAATAACATAAAAGCAAAACAAATAATACCATGGAAACAAGATTGAAATTTAATTTACCTAAAGAAAAATCATCAATTATTAAGGTGATTGGCGTTGGTGGAGGCGGAGGAAATGCTGTAAATCACATGCATGACCAAGGAATAAAAGGAGTTGATTTTATTATTTGTAATACCGATTTGCAAGCATTAGAAGCAAGTGCAATTCCCAATAAAATACAGTTAGGTGCTAGCTTAACTCAAGGTTTGGGTGCGGGCGCTAATCCTGAAGTAGGTAAAAAAGCAGCTATGGAAGCCATTGAGGATATTATAGATATGCTTGGGGTTAATACCAAAATGCTTTTTATTACTGCTGGTATGGGTGGTGGAACCGGAACAGGTGCTGCGCCAATTATAGCCAAAACAGCTAAAGAAATGGATATTTTAACAGTAGGTATTGTTACTACTCCATTTAATTTTGAAGGCAAACGCAGAAAAACTTTTGCTGACGAAGGATTAGAAAATTTAAAACGCTCTGTTGATTGTTTGCTTATTATTAGCAACGATAAAATTAAAGATATGTATGGTAATTTAGCGCTTCGCGAAGCGTTTGGACATGCCAATAATATATTAACTACTGCGGCTAAAGGTATTGCAGAAATCATTACGCATCCTGGCTATATCAACGTAGATTTTGAAGATGTAAAAACAGTAATGAAAACCAGTGGTGTTGCCTTAATGGGTAGTGCCATGGCCGAAGGCGAAGATAGGGCGTTGGTAGCAGTTAAAGCTGCGTTGGCTTCTCCGTTATTAAACGATAATCAAATTGTTGGTGCTAAAAACATTTTGTTAAACATTTCATCGGGTACCGAAGAAGTGTTAATGGAAGAGTTTGAGCAAATTTCATCATACATTCAAAACGAAAGCGGCTTAACTGCGGAGTTGATATTAGGAACTAGTTTCGATGAAACATTAGGAAACAAAATTTCGGTTACATTAATTGCTACTGGTTTTGATAGCAAACCACGCGAAAATAAAGTAATAGTTGGTTCAACCATTGCAGATGATGTTCCTCAAAATACAGTAGTAGTTAAACCAACTGTAGTTGAAACTAAACCAGAAGTAGTACAAGTGGTTCAAACCAATGTAAATCCTACTCCTGTAGTTAATACACCTAATAATCCAACAGCCGAAGTAAAACAAACTGAGCGCAAAATAGAGGAACCTATTAGGATTAATTTAATGGAGGAAGAGCCTAAAGTAGAAGAGGTGGCCGATGACGAGTTGCGTTTTGAACTAAGAGTAGAAGATACTTTAGCCGAAATTGAGGATAATTTAATTTTAAACGATTATATTGATTTAAAAATTGATGAATCGTTTTTAGTAAACGATGCCCTAGATTTTGTAGAAGATAAAAGTGCTTACGAAGCTCCTGCACCTAAAAATTACGACAATGCAATTATGCCCAAAACGTATCAGTTAAACGATGAATACGATGCCGGCAACAATGAGCAAGATAAAAAGATTGAGCGCCAAATTCAGCGAATAAAAGAGTTGAAAAACTTAAATATAACCATTAATAATCCACAAGGATTACGCGATTTGGAAAAAGAGCCAGCTTATGTTAGGCGTAACAAAAAGTTAGATGATGTGCCACATAGTTCGGAGCAACAAATTTCACGTTTAAGTTTGTTTGAAGACCTAACAACCGGTAAATCAGAAATAAAAACCAATAACTCTTTTTTACACGATAATGTAGATTAGTAGATTTGAAAATAAATTGAAAGCCTTGTAGAACTTAAGTTTTACAAGGCTTTTTTGGTTGTTGGTCTCTTAGTCGGTTAGTTTTTTTAGTGGTATTATTCCGTCATAAAATACATTGAACTATATTATTTGTCAAAGCGGTATAACTCATCCATCAATAATAATTTTAGCTTTATAATTCACCAACCTAGTGTAAAATATAAAATCCCAAAGGATTTGACTTATGGTAGCTAATGGATTGTTTCTATAACAAAAGCCCAGTAAGGGCGATCTTATTTATCATATATTCTCAAAATAAGCTCGTCCCTATGGGACTTTAATATGGTTTTTTTGATGATTGCTACTATAAGTTCGCCTCTACGAGGCTTGCTTTGTGTATTACGCCCTCATCAATAGATTTATTTATCTGAACCATATATAAAATGAATTTGACATCTATTTTAGGATGCAAATAAATGCGTATTTCAAAAACGCAGCTGCTGATTTTAAAGTTGATTTTTTGTTTCAGGAAAATCTTGCCTACTTACTACTTTTTTATGCCAGTATTTTTTCTAATTTTTCTTTCAGTTCAATTCGTATAATCTCGAACAGTTCTTTCAAATCAGTTCCTGTATTTAGCTCCTGATTTATAAGCGCTTTATTTATAATTGGTAATTGAAATGCTTTGATAGAAATTTCTTTATTGTTTGCCAAGGTATCTTTAATATATATTTCAGCTGAATTCTCCTGATTATGTTTTATTGTATCAGGATAAAACAGAATGATCTCGTTCACCTTAAACCGAACCGCATAGGCAAGCATTTGATAAAGGTCGTTTTGAGAAATTCCCTTTTTAGGATCCTTTTCGTCTGAGTAAACAATTTTGTATTTAGTATCAGCTATTAGAGATTTAAATTCAGTTTTCAGAAATAAGTCTGGTTTAAGATTAAATGCTTTTGATTCGTCTAGATAAATGTCACTGCGTTGAGCCTTTGCTGCAATTGACGGGATTTCCTTTTCAATAAATCCATAAATAAAATCCTCGAAGACGTACTCCATTGGAAGAAGAAAGGCAAATAGTTTCAAATCATTTTTATAGTCAAATGAAACGCAGTTTGTCAGGAACAACTTGCAATAATCTCTTACAGTTTCAAATTCGCCAAACATTGGATTAAAAGTTATTCTTTCGCATTGCTCAGCACTTGCTTTTTCGTCTGAAACTTCGTCCAGGATAAACAATATTTCTCTTAAATTCTTCTTATTTTCTTGACTTGAAGTAACATTGAATAATAAGGTTGTTACATATTTGATAATTCTATTAAATTCATTGTCAAATACAAACGCATCATATGTACAATTTAAATTATGCCATCTACCTTTGCTAATATTTCCATTTATGTACTCGTTTATATTTAATCTTCCTTTCATGAATGACAATTCTTTATTTATCTCCTCATATTGTTGGTAAATAGAATTGCTCAAGAGCTCTCTTGTGTATTTCGAGAATAAATAAATTAGAACCTCAAAAAAATCACTTTTGGCACTGCCTAGTGAAGCTTGATAATTTGGGAATTTAATTTTTCTACAATAGCTTAACCACCATAAAATATGGTTTTGAATTTGATTTACTTCTTCGGTATTGTATTCTTTACTTGAATCGAAAAATATTTTGGGTAAAAGGTTTATCTTATTTCCATTAAAATGAATTACGCCAACATATTTGTTAGATTTTAATTCATTTGACTTATGAATAAATTGTAAGAATCTTTGCGATTCAATTTTGTCTTCAAAATTATTAGAATAGAAAGAATTCTTTTCTCGTTTTGCCCAAATTTCATCCAAAAAACTTTCTAGACCATCAAATTCATCTTTGATAGCAATCTTGTTTTGATATTCAAATAAATTAAGCACGTTTACCTGTAATTTTTATTGGCCATGAATTTTCTTCAACCTGAAGACCAGCATTATATAATATCCCTTTTACTTCTTTTCCATCATTCATAAAGTACTCTAAAAGGAGAGGAATTACTTTTTTATTCATTCTCTGAATTAAGTCTTTATTCTCTCCCATGAAGTAAGCGTGTCCAATTTGAAAATCATGGCCTTTAGACTTTATTATTTGCTCATTTATTTTGAATAATATATCCTTATCGTAAATTTCAGAACCTTCAATATCATACAACGGATACATTGATTCAAATTCAAAACGTCTTCTAAGTGCAATATCAAGCAAAGCAATTGATTTATCCGCAGTGTTCATTGTACCGATGATATATAAATTAGAAGGTACAATAAAGTAATCTCCTGAGGGCAATTTTGCTTCTAAGGGGATTTCTCCATGGGATCTTTTATCGGGTTCGATTAAAGTGATAAGCTCGCCAAAAACACGAGAAATATTAGCACGATTAATTTCGTCAATTACAATTACATAATTCTTTTTTTCAATATTGCTTTTGACCTTTTGTTTAATGTCAATCATTGATTTAACTAGCTCAAATGCTTTAAAAAAATATGAAGCATGTTGTTTAGCTAATCCTGAAATATTATTTAGCTCTTTTATTTCCTTTCTTTCTTTAACATTTTCTTCATAAAATCTAATTAAGTCAGAATACTTCATTCTGAAGCCATTAAATCCTTTATCATTTAAAGTCCAATTGTCTCCAGAATAGCGGAAGGCATCATCTTCAGCAGCTGTAAAATATGCTGTTTCGTTAATTTTAATTGGTATAGCTGAATCTATAATATTATCTTTCAATTTCTCCAAGGCATTTAGGAATAATGCCTCATTTGATAATTCATCAGGTGCTTTCTGTGATAATTTTAAATTTTCTAAAGCTTTATCAGCAAGTTTTTTAAACACCCCGTCTTTCTTATCAAATGTTAAAGAGGATTTATTATCAGTTTCTGGTCTTAATCCTTGAATAAAATATTCGTAACTATAATTCTGATGGAAGGTTATAAATTCAATGTTGTTATGAAGATTCTCTTTGAATATTTTCAATGCTTCACCATATGAATCAATTTTTCTGTTTTCAACTATTTCGGCAGCTCTCAAAATAGTGTTGTACGTTTTGCCAGTCCCAGGAGGACCGTAAAGAATAGTATTTAAAGGGAAACTCATATTTTCCAATTGTTTGATTTTTGATTCTTCCATTGTACCAATAAGTCTTTCATAATAAGTTTTATAGTCAGGGTGCTCAGATGCATATTTTGTAATATCAGTTAAAGTTTTAAGTACAAGACTATGATCTGTTTTCCAATTACCTTTCTTTTTCCATTCTACCGTTCTGCATTTTTGATAACGTGACCTTGCTTTATCATAGTAATAAGCTGATGAAACTATCCCATATCCTAATAATTCTCCTCTGCCCTTTTTTGCAATAATTACATCTCCTATAGAAATTATGTCTTTGAATTCGTAATTAGCTGTTGAGTCATTTTTCTTAGAACCTGCTGTTTTTTCTAATTCTTGCAGTTTAGTTGTCAAATCTTCTTTTGATGAATAATTATTAAGATCGCCTAATTCATCCCAACCAAGACCCATTATACCTAGCTCATGGAATTCTTCCCACATCTCAGCATTTTCGCCAGGTGCATAAAGCCAATATTTTTTAAAATTCTGTTTTTTTGCTAATTCTAATAATGTCTCGTATTCTTCTTCCGTGGCAGAAAAATTTGTTCCCTGATTCCCAACTTTTAATTCTTTTAATTCTGAAATTTTTTCAATTTGATACTTTTTTATAGGGTTATTTGAAAGGTTGTTTGTAACATTAATTTTTACACGTTTGCAAATTTCATTTTTACTTTGCTCAGTATAATACTTGATCTGATCCTCCTCGTCAAGGCCTTCGTAAACTTCAGATGTTACTTCACCTAATGCATAACAACCTTGATCTTTACCTGTTACCCAAAGGATAATTTTATCACCTACTTTTATTTTGTCCTCATGGGCTTTAACACTCCAAGTTGATAGTAAATTATCGTTAAGGGCACCAATTACATTATAGTTTTTAGGATTCCCCTGAAACACCCAATAATTAAATTTCCCACGTTCATCATTCCACTTCCATGCCTCAAAGGATAACTCATAGAATGGAATACTAACTTTTCTTTTAATCTTTTCTAGTAATTCTAAATACTCATCGTAAGTTCCAAAGATGGGTTCAATACTCAATACATTTTTTAAATATGGTTTGGTTGGACCGTTAATTGGGAAATATTTCTCTGGATTAATATTGAATAAAGCTTCAGTGATTTTAGCTTCTGCAACATTCCTTATTGAAAGTATATCTGCAAAATCTTCATTTGTAATGTTATTATTTATTGTTTTTTGAAAGAAATTCCAAAGTCTTTTAATTTCATTATTTACCCTTTCGTATTTATATGGAAATAACCATACTCTTTGGGCGTTTGTTGAAGGTATACCTGATTCGTCTTTGGGAATATTAATGTTTAACCTTTCAGCAATTTTTTGTAATAACTTTAGTCTTCTTTCAGGGCCATATTTGTAGATATAGCAAAAAAAAGTAAATGGGTCAATTTCATCTAATTCTATGTTATGTTCACCTAATTTTGCCTTGTCATTAAATGGGTTTATACCAACAGATTTTAGTATATCAATTAATTCTTTTTGGGAATTTTCTTTACTGCTTAAAAACTTTGTCAGCTCCTTATGCGTTTGAACCCAAGTAAATTTGTTTTCGGTCATTTAGATTGTTTTTAATACTGGTGTTAACTTATTCATTGAGGAAAGTTTCTGCAATAAACATTCGTCAATCTACCCATATTTGGGTGGCTTTGCGCAATAGGTTAGTGCTTTTTATATTACAAACATATTGATTACAGCAATATTTCCAATAGAAAATTAATGGTTTTTGAATTAGTTTGTTAGTGGCATTATGTAATAACATTATGTTACCTGTTCGTTTATTATAAAACGGAATAAACCAGCATCGCTTCATCCGATGGCTCAGACGAAGCGATGAAACCAAGAGGCTTGGTCAATAAATAAATTATTTTGTTAAACAACAGCAAGTACCAAACAACGAAAAAGAAAAAGTAGTGAGAAACAATTTGTAAAAGTTCAAAACTACCAAAGGCTAATTTCAAATATAATGCTAATGGAAAGTTGATTACTATCTATTGAAGATGCTTTCAGCATGACTAAGCGGGAGTTTCAGGTAATAGAATTGGCAATTAGCAACTAGCAATTATTAACCCGCAATAACGAATAACGAATAACGAGCATCGAATAATTGGAGTGAGATTGCTTCGTGCCTAGCAATGACGACACTTCGGCTTCGCTCAGTGACCGTTTAGCGAATATCGAATAACGAACAACGAATATCGAACAACGAACATCGAATAATTAGAGTGAGATTGCTTCGTGCCTCGCAATGACGACACTTCGGCTTCGCTCAGTGACCGTTTTGCGAATATCGAACAACGAACATCGAACATCGAATAACGGATATCGAACAACGAATAATTGGAATGAGATTGCTTCGTACCTCGCAATGACGAATAAACAATCAAACAATATAGCAATCTAACAATTCAAAAAACTAGTCCTCTGGTTCTACTTCTACAAATGTGGTTTCAAACTCTTTTTTGTTGTTGATTGATTTTTCTAATGAAAGCAATAACGAGGGCAATAATAACAAATTCATTAACATACCAAAAATAAGTGATAAGGATGTTAAAACTCCTAAGGCTATAGTTCCGCCAAATGAGCTAGCCGCAAAAATAATGAAGCCACCAAAAAGTGCCACAGCCGTATAAATAATACTAGGACCAGCTTCGGTTAAACTTTCAGGAATGGCAATTTTCATATCCCAATTATTCTTTTTTAAACTGTGCCTATATTTTGCCAAATAATGGATGGTAAAATCAACCACAATTCCGTAAGCAATACTAAAAATAATAATGGTGGATGGTTTTAACCTGATATGGAAAAAACCCATAATTCCTAAAGTAACAATTAAAGGAATTATATTAGGAAGTAACGAAATAAGCATCATGCGCCATGATGCAAATAAAAAAATCATCATGAAGGAATTGAGTAATAATGCCCAAAACACAGAACTAAGTAAGTTATTGATTAAGTAATCGTTGCCTTTTAAAAATATGGCACTGGTTCCAGTAAGTTTTACTGAATATTTGTCTTTATCAAAAATAGAATCTACTTTTTGTTGCACCATTTGATGGATGCGTTTAATATCGGTTGAACCAACATCGGCCATTTGAATACTTACCCTTGCCGTTTGAAAAGTACTATCCACCATTGATTTTAACAAATTGGGCTTACCTGCTTGCTGTTTTGGTAGGTAATTTACTATTTCGCTAATGGCCAATACATCCGGTAATTGATAGTAACGCGGGTCGCCATTATTCATTCCTTGGTTGGCAAATTTTAAAAAATCAACTACCGAAGTAGCTTTGCTAAACTCAGGAATTTTAGCCAATTCTTTTTCTAGTTTATTAATTTTTTGAAGTGTTACGTAATCCTTAATACCATTTGGTCGTTTGGTATCAATGGCTATTTCGTAGGGTAAAATGCCTTTTAAGTTTTTTTCAAAAAACTTCAAGTCTTTGTACACCTTATTTTCTTCGGGCATATCATCAACCACATAACCAGTTCCATCAACCATTAAAGCACCACCAATACTGGCCAAAACCAATATAATAGTAGCTACATAAATGGTTTTACGTTTGTTATAAACTAGGTAATTACAAAAAGCCAATACTTTATTTAAACGCTTAGCTTCTAAATGTTTGGTATGTTTAACTTTTGGAGGAGGTAAATAACTGTAAACAATAGGAATAAACACCAAACTGATTACATAAATAAGCATGATATTGATACCTGAAACTACCGAAAATTGATCTAAAACAGCGCTACCTGAAAAGCTAAACACACAAAAACCGATTGCAGTAGTAATATTGGTTAAAAATAAAGCTAAACCATTTTTAGCTATTAATTCTTTGATGGCCTTTATTTTATCGTTATGTTTTAAAAACTCTTGATGGTACACATTGAGTAAATAAATACAATTTTGTACCCCAACAATTACCATTAAAGGTGGAATAATTCCAGTAAGTAAACTTATTTTATAATCGAAAAATGCGATGGTGCCAACAGTACAAATTACACCCACAATTACCACTACTAACGATAAAATAACTGCACTTAAAAACCTAAAGAAAACAAAAATAAAAATGGCTGTTACCAGAATAGATAAGTAGATAAAAATCTTTATTTCATCGGCTACCTTGCTGCTCATAACAGTTCGTACATAAGGCAAACCTGAATAGTGCATTTCGGAGCCATATTTTTTGCCAAACGCATCAGCAGCTTGTTCTATACTGTTAACCAAAGGAATACGTTCTTTGCTATCTAACTTTTCCTTTTTTAATGTAATGGCTAAAAGGGTAACATTGCTTTCTGGATTGTATAAAAATCCGTTATAAAATTTTAAATCGGCCACTTGGTTTTTAAAACCATCAAGCTGACTTTGATTTTCTATTTTTCTTTTAATTAAGGGTTGTAAACTAAGCGTTTGTAAGCTATCACTTTTGTATATGGTTTGAATATTACTTAATGAAACTACTTTTTCAATGCCATCAATTCCTTCTATTTGTTTGGTTAAATTGCTCCAATCGTTAAAAAAATTGTATTCAAAAATTTTATCAGACTGAACACCAATTACCAAAACGTTTCCATCTTCTCCAAAAGTATTTTTAAACTTTACGTATTCAATATAATCTGGGTCATCGGCCGGAATAATCTTAGCAAAATCGTAAGTAAGTTGAACTTTACCAGCATAGTATCCAAAAAATACCGTAGTTATTACAATGGCTAAAAGGCTTTGCCACCTATATTTTAAAATAAAATCAGCTATTTTGCTCCACATAAAACTTGCGCAAAATAAACAAATAATTGAGCCTTACCATTTGATTTCATATTATTGTAAAATAATTATTGAAATAATACGTTTGAGTAATAGTTTTTATTAATTTGCCCTATAATGATTAAAAAATTTTGCACTGCACTATACCTTATTTTACCTGTTTTTATTTTGGCTCAATCTTCGGGCGGAATTGGCACTTGGCGCGTTCATTTGCCATATTGGCAAAATAAAACCATAGCTGCTATTGGAAGTACAGTTTATGTAGGTTCATCAAGTTCGGTTTTTGCTTACAATGAGGCTGAAAAAGAATTGGAAAGAATTTCGAAAGTAAATGGCCTTTCGGATGTAGAAGTTAAGTTATTGCGCAGCAACCCCAATAATAAACTACTTTTTATAGTTTACGAAAATGGCAATATTGATTTGCTTCAAAATGATCAAATTACAAACATGCCGCAAATTTTTCAGCGCAATGTAATTGGTAAAAAAGCCATTAATGATGTTACTTTTTATAACGGAAAGGCGTATTTGGCATGTAGTTTTGGAATTGTGGTAATTGATATCAATAAAAAACAAATCATTGATTCTTACCAAAATATTGGTGCTAAAGGAAGTAATATCGAAATTCTAGACATTGCGGTATTAGATAATTTTTTATATGCCTCCACCTATACTGGAATTTACCGCGCTAGTTTAAATAGCGGTAACTTAAGTGATTTCAACTTTTGGAGTTTAATTAAATCATCATCAAAAAGTAATAAAATAGAATCATTTAATGGTATTTTATATGCCGAAGTAGATAGTGTTTTAAATAAATTTAGCAATAATACTTGGACACCTATTAACGATTCTAGTTTAAACAATGCGTTTGATTTAGTGATTAGTAATAACAAATTAATAGTTACTACTAATTTAAACGTTAGCGAAATTTTAGCCAATAATACCATTACCAAAACTGGAAAAGCTTATAAAAACGCTGCAGTTCAATTACCTAATAACCGATTTGCTACTGTTGATAATTTTGCTGGTATTCAATTATTTCCTGGCGGAGAGTTTAATGGTTCTGATTTTATTTACCCAAATGGGCCTTATAATAAAATTGCAACCGATTTTAAGTTTATAAATGGAAAACTTTATGCGGCAAGTGGTTATGCACCATTTTTTAATGAAAGTTTTAGGAGCAATGGTTTATACATATACGAAAATAATAATTGGACCAATACTTCTCAAGGTAATCCACCAATTACACCAAGCAATATCAGAGATTTATTAACCATAACCTACGATGATGTGAACGATAAACTATTTGCTGCTTCGTATGGTTCGGGATTAGTTAAAATGGACATGACAGGCCGAGTAGAAAAGGTTTATGACAAAAATAATAGCATTTTGCAAGAAGCATTTGCAGGTAGTTGCAGAGTAGCAGGCTTAGCTTTTGATTTTGAAAAAAACCTTTGGTTTACCAACCATTCAAGTGGGCAGCCTATTTGTGTGTTGAGAAACGATGGCGTTATGCAATGTTTTTCTGTAGGAAATGTTTTTAGTGGAAGTAACTACCTTTCTGCATTGGCCATTGATGATGAAAACCAAAAATGGATTGCTCATACCCGAAACGGTGGCTTATTGGTTTTTAACGATGGAGGCGATATTGCAAATCCTAACAATGATGCCGTAAAGGTATTAACTAAGGATATTGGAAATGGAGCTTTAGCAAGTAATCAGGTAAATTGTATTACCAAAGATAAAAGAGGTGAAATGTGGATTGGAACAAGCGAAGGACTAAGTATTTTTAGTAGCCCCGAACTTATTTTTGGTGCTGGTGAAGCTTCATTTGATTCACGTCAAATTGTTATAAAAACTGGACTTGTATTCTCTAACTTTTTGGGTGGAGAAAATATTAATTGTATTACGGTAGATGGCGCTAATCGCAAATGGATTGGTACCAATAATGGTGTTTGGTTGGTATCGAGTGATGGATATACGGTAATCCATAATTTTACAACCAAAAATAGTCCACTCCTCGATAATACAGTTTTGAGTGTAGGAATTGATAATAATACTGGTGAAGTATTTTTTGGAACGCTGAAAGGCATTAATAGCTTTAAAGGCGATGCTACTGAAGCAAGTGCTAGTTTTCAAACAGTAGAAGTATTTCCAAACCCAGTGCGACCTAACTTTACTGGCGATATTTCCATAAAAGGATTGGCTGAAAATGTGAATGTAAAAATTACAGATGTTGCAGGAAATTTAGTTGCTGAAACTACCTCAAATGGAGGTTTTGCTACTTGGAATGGAAGAAACTTTTTGGGATCCAGAGTTGCCACTGGAGTTTACTTAGTATTTGCTGCCAATAAAGACGGTAGTAAATCAATAGTTAGTAAAATAGCTTTTATTAATTAGTGGTCTCACGCCTTGCGTGATTTGGTTGATAGTTGTTAGTTGATAGAAGTAACATTCATAACAAAAACATCCCCCTAACCCCCTTCTCAAACGCAACATCAACGCGCAAGGGGGAATTTCTCCCGCACCAATTCTCATCTCTCAATTCTCAACTCCCAATTCTCATTTATCAACTCCCAATTCTCATCTCTCATTTCTCAACAGCTATTTCTAAAAAATCAGGCATAATACTTAAGCCAAATAAGGCGTAATCGTATTTCACAGGATCGTTTTTATCAAATTTTCTAAGGTTTTCGGTTAATTCCAAAACAGCTTTCCAATCGCTTTGAGTGCGGGTGAGCAATCCTAGTTTATGAGCAGTTCGCTGCACATGTAAATCTAATGGCATCATTAATTGACTTGGTTTTATATTTTGCCAAATGCCAAAATCAACGCCATTATTATCGTTTCTAACCATCCACCTTAAATACATACACAGCCGTTTACAAGCCGAATTTTGTTTTGGCGAGGCAATGTGTTTCATGGTACGCGAGGGCACATCGGGTAAAGAAAAAAATAAATCTCTAAAGCCATTCAGTGCATTTTCAATGGTTTTATCTTTGGGTTTTAAATGTATTGAAAAAGCTGTTTCTAAACTTTGGTGATTATAGTACCAATATTTTAAAAACGAAATAAAATAAAGCAAATCAGTATCATTAAAAGTTCTATGCTTAAATCCAACTAATTTTTTCAAATCGGTTTCTGCATGATTTACCACAAATTGATGCGGAGCATTATCCATTCTTGCTAATAAATCGGTACATTTATTTATAATGGTATTGCGCTGACCCCAAGCAAAAACAGCAGCAAATAATCCTGCAATTTCTACATCTTGCTTTTTAGTAAATAAATGTGGTATGCAAATAGGATCTAATTCAATAAACCCTTTTTGATTATAAATAGCAACCTGTTTGTTTAAAAATTCTTTATGTTGAGGCATTAGTTTAGAGAGGCGAATATGCTGTATTTAAAACTAAATTTATTATTTTAATTCAAGCCTATTAGTATTACTTTTTCCTAAAACTCAAACCTGCATCCTTAAGTGCGGCCTTTAATTTTGGAATAGCAGTTGGGCCAATTCCGTGTAAATCCAAAATTTGTTTTTCTGTATGTTGAGCTAAATCGGTTAGTGTCTTTATATTCTTAATAATTAAAGCTCTTCTACCAGGAGCCGAAATACTGGCCATAAAACCAACTTTAGGTTTATTTTCTGCTTCGCAAACAGGGCAACTTTTACAGTCGCTACTTTTATAAAACTTATGTCCCTTTTTACACGTTTTCAAAACCCATTTACTTTCATGCTTTGCAATGGCCAATGCCAATCTGTATTCCACCATTCTCACTATCAAATCGCGTGGCAACTCTTTATCAATTTCAAATTGTACCGCCCCTTTTGAGTATTTATAATTACCTAACTCGTGTTCAAATGCTGCTATTCCAGAACCTGTTGGATAAAAACCCACATGATTTTTATAACCTGCAAAATACACCAAACACTCATGCATCTTGTAAGCAGGCATTTTATAACTAATTATTTCTTCAGCATTTGGAACTGTTTCCAAAATAATGTTACGCAACTTTTGTAATTGCTGTTGCACATTAGCAGGAAATTCAGCAACATATAAATCAATAAGATTAGGGGTAGTTTTGGCCATAATTAAAGTTTGAGTATGAATGAATAAAGGCGCTATTTTAAATTTTTACAAGCAAATATAAAAACCTTTTTTACAGCTCAAAAAAACTTAATTTTAAATGTAAAACTCTAGCTTATATTTGCGCACTTTTTAAATTATATAAAAATACAACAATATGACTAAAGGACCTATTTCAAATTTTATTGAAACACACTATAAACACTTTAACGCAGCTGCTTTGGTTGATGCTGCCAAAGGTTACGAAACCCATTTAACCGAAGGCGGAAAAATGATGGTAACCCTTGCAGGAGCTATGAGTACTGCTGAGTTAGGAAAATCGCTAGCCGAAATGATTCGCCAAGGTAAAGTGGATATTATAAGCTGCACCGGTGCTAACTTAGAAGAAGATATTATGAATTTGGTAGCACATAGCCATTATAAACGTGTTCCTAACTACCGCGATTTAAGCCCGCAAGAAGAATGGGAATTATTGGAAAACCATTATAACCGTGTAACCGATACTTGTATTCCCGAAGAGGAAGCATTTAGAAGATTGCAAAAACATATTCATAAAATTTGGAAAGATGCGGAAGACAATGGCGAACGCTATTTTCCACATGAATTTATGTACAAAATATTATTAAGTGGCGAGTTACAACAATACTATGAAATAGATCCTAAGAACTCTTGGATGTTGGCTGCTGCTGAACGCAATTTACCAATGGTAGTCCCAGGTTGGGAAGATTCAACTATGGGAAATATTTTTGCATCATATGTTATAAAAGGCGAATTGAAAGCAAGCACCATGAAATCTGGAATTGAATACATGGCTTGGTTAGCAAAATGGTATCCTGAAAATTCTGGTGGCAAAGGTGTTGGTTTTTTCCAAATTGGCGGTGGTATTGCTGGCGATTTTCCAATTTGTGTAGTACCTATGTTGTACCAAGATATGGAAATGACAGATATTCCATTTTGGAGTTATTTCTGCCAAATAAGTGATTCAACTACTTCGTATGGTTCTTACTCAGGAGCAGTTCCTAACGAAAAAATTACTTGGTGTAAATTGGATATTCATACACCTAAATTTATAGTAGAAAGTGATGCTACCATTGTAGCTCCGTTAATGTTTGCTTGGATATTAGGTTGGTAGTTAAAAATTATTAAACTGTTGTCCCTACTTATCGCATTTGCATCAAGCTAGGGAAAACTCCAGAGGAGTTTAATATCAATAGCCCCGAATGAAATTCGGGATTAAGGTTTAGAAAAACGCAACGAAAACCCCAAAATCTTTGGGAAAGCCAGAGGCTTTCCCAAAGATTTTGGGGTTTTCGTACAGAATGTCTTGTTTGTTTTTCAACGGATTAAAATCCGTTGTTTCAAAATGTTTCGTTCCTCTGGAACTTCAATTTTTGTATATGTTTAAAAGAAAAAGTCATAAATTAAATTGATGCATATGCGATTTATCGGGAGTTTAACTGATTAACTGTTTATTAAAAAAACCTCCAATTTTTAAGAGTTGGAGGTTTTTTATTTTAGAATCCTTTTAAACTTATCTGCTCACTATCAATTAGTGCTACATTTCGTTTCATCTTTTTTTGAATCACTCCAAAATGATGGCTTTCGTCTGAATTTACTAAACTAATTGCAGTTCCAGCATTTTCAGCTCGGCCAGTGCGCCCAATTCTGTGTATATAATCTTTTGGGGAGCGAGGTAATTCATAATTTACCACAAATGGTAAAAACGGAATATCAATTCCTCGGCTCATTAAATCGGTAGCCACTAAAACTTGCACATCACCATTTTTAAATTTACGCAACGCATCTTCTCTAGCACCTTGACTTTTTTTACTATGCATGGCAATGGCTTTAAATCCATTTTGATTTAACTTATCTGTTACTGCATCAGCTTTATGAACTGATGAAGTAAAAACCAACACTTGTTTCATTTCTAGGGTAGTAATTAAATACCTTAACAATGGACCTTTTCTATCATCTTGCACCGCATAAGCCAATTGCGTAATTAAATCTAAATTCTCTGTTTCGGCTTCAATTTCAATGGTAACTGGATTTTGTAAAACCAATGATTGAATAGCAGTTAAATCGGCACTTAAAGTAGCCGAAAACAATAAGTTTTGTCGTTTTTTAGGCAATAATTTAAAAATAGTTGCCATTTCATCTTTAAAGCCAAGATTCAACATTTTATCGGCCTCATCAAGCACCAAAACATCCACATTGGTTAAAAAAACTGCTTTTTTCTCAATCAATTCCAGCAATCTGCCAGGTGTAGCAACTAATATTTCCACACCATTCATATCCATCATTTGCGGATTAATAGACACACCGCCATAAACTGCTAATGATTTAACACTTTGCTCTAATCTATCGCTAAAAGCTTTATATACTTTTTGAACTTGAATGGCTAATTCACGCGTTGGCACTAAAACCAATGTATTAATATGCCTATTTTTTGCGACTGGTTTGCTTTGCAATAACTGTAAAGTTGGCAAAACGTAACTGGCAGTTTTACCCGAACCTGTTTGCGCAATTCCCAAAACATCTTTTCCATTTAAAATAGGCGGAATGGCTTTTTCTTGAATTGGATACGGATTGGTATAAAATTGCTTTTCTAAAGCATATTGTAAATCGCGGTTTAAACCGAGTGCTGCAAATGGCATAAATTAAATAATCAGTTAAACAACAAAGATAGTTTTACAAATGGGTTTTGTTAGTCAAAAATAAATAAACAGCTTTACTTTTGTTTATATTCCTATCTTGTGGCGTTGCCAATAATAGAGGGCAATTTAATTGTGTTGATATGGATGATGTGTTTGAAACCTTAATTAGTAGTTATATTGAAAATAAAGTAGGAATTTCACCCAAGTTTATCAGCACCAAACTAGCCGATCATTTAAAACAAAACCTGTTAACATTGCAATTTAAAAAATTATTGGTAGCAGCAGGAACAGGCAATGCCGAAAAATTAAAACATAATGCAGCTGTTAGAAGTGATGTAATTTATTGGCTCGACAAAAACCATGACAATGAATTTGAAAATCAATTTTTCAAACAAATAGAATTGTTTATTCAATACTTAAATATGCAATGTTATGCAGGTATAACCGATTATGAGTTTCATTATTCAATTTACCCAATTGGCAGTTTTTATATAAAACACCTCGATCAATTCAAAAACGATACTAGCCGAATGTTTTCCATTATTAGTTATTTAAACAGTAGTTGGCAGGAAAAAGATGGTGGAGAATTACTAATCCATTTAGAAAAAAACAATAAAAAAATATTACCCATTCAAGGACAAACAGTTATGTTTAAAAGCAACGAACTTCCACATGAGGTGCTAGTTACACACAAAGAAAGGATGAGTATAACTGGTTGGTTAAAAAAAAGCTAATACCAAAATTTTAAAAACAAAAGGAAATATTGCAATGACCCCAACCGTGGGCAAAACCATTTTCATATTCGGGAGAAAGGTAAGCTTTGGTGTATTCAACCTGAAATCGTTTATAAGCCACGACTATTCCTAGAAATCCTTGTCCTACCCATCTATTAATGGATGAAGCATGAAGTGTATAAATGCTATTAGAAAACAAACCACCTTGCATGGTGGCATTATAACCTACTGCTTTTCCATTGGCTTTGGCAAAACCATAAAGCTGAAATTTTCGACTACTTGCCTGTTTAGTAATTCCAATATTAGAAAAATAATTATTCATAAGTCCAACTCTAACCATAGTTCCAATGGACAAATCGGTATATAAAGTGCCAAGCCTAGCTTGTGTAAAACCTGTAACCAAATAATGGTTCTTATTGATTAATCCTTTTTCGTAAATGGCTGTATAATTTAAAATTAAATCGTTGGCTATTTGGTATTGCCAACCCAAAGGCAATAAATCACCAATGGCACCATGAATTCCGGCTTGTTCCTCCTTACCACCAACTGCAGGTCCCATTATTCCAATATCTACCTGAGAATTAACACGAGTAAGGTTTAGTTCATTCATTGAAATATGGAAATTTGACAAAAACATAGTACCCGAATAAGGCCTATTTCCCACAGGAATAGAGTCAATACGAATTCCGCTAGGTGTAAATCCATCTCGTTCGATAGCAATACCTGCAAAAGATTGGGAACTATTTTTTGGTTTGATAAATAAAAATTGAATAGGTAATTTTTTTAAAATAGGAGTAATTATTTCTAACCTTACCCCTTGTGTATAATACCTGTCAGTAGCGCTAAAATAGTCGTTGTCGTAATTAAACCTAATTAACCTATCCTGTCCAAAACTCTGAATACTAATAAAAATAAAAAACAAACAAGTTATTCGCATGAATCATTTACGAGAAATACCTATTTTAGGATTGATTATACCGAAAAAAGCCAAAGTCACTTTTGCTTAATTATAAAAAAAAGCCACTAGAATTAACTAGTGGCTTTTAAGTTTTATAAAAAAATTTACGATTTTATTTTACTTCTTCGAAAGTAGCATCTTGTGTGTTGCTATCAGCCGAACCTGCATTAGCATCTGCTCCTGCTTCAGCACCATTGTTGGCTTCTGCATTTTGAGTTGCTTTGTACATATCTTCGCTAGCAGCAGCCCAAGCTGTATTTAAAGCTTCTAAAGCAGCATCTATTCTAGGTAAATCTTTAGCTGAATGTGCAGCTTTTAATTCTTCTAAACCTTTTTCAATGGCTTCTTTTTTCTCTACTGGAATTTTTTCGCCATATTCTTTTATCTGTTTTTCAGTTTGGAATATAAGGCTATCAGCCATATTTATTTTTTCAGCTTCTTCTTTTGCTTGTTTATCGGCATCAGCATTTGCTTCTGCTTCTGCTTTCATGCGTTTAATATCGTCATCGCTTAAGCCTGATGAAGCTTCAATACGAATTTTTTGCTCTTTTCCAGTTCCTTTATCTTTAGCGCTTACGTGTAAAATACCATTAGCATCAATATCAAAAATAACTTCTACTTGAGGCACACCGCGAGGTGCTGGTGGAATTCCATCTAAGTGGAAACGACCTAGACTTCTGTTTTGAGAAGCCATTGGGCGCTCACCTTGTAAAACATGAATTTCTACACTTGGTTGGTTATCGCTAGCCGTACTAAAACTTTCAGATTTTTTAGTTGGAATAGTTGTGTTGGCATCAATTAATTTAGTAAACACACCACCCATGGTTTCAATACCTAAACTTAAAGGAGTTACGTCTAATAACAATACATCTTTAACTTCTCCAGTTAAAACTCCACCTTGAATGGCAGCTCCAATTGCTACTACTTCATCTGGGTTTACACCTTTAGATGCTGCTTTTCCAAAGAATTTTTCCACTGCTTCTTGAATGGCAGGAATACGTGTAGAACCGCCAACTAAAATAATTTCATCTATATCACTAATGCTGTAACCTGCATTTTTCAAAGCAGTTTTACAAGGCTCAATGGTACGTTTAATCAAACTATCAGCTAATTGTTCAAACTTAGCACGGGTAATAGTTTTTACTAAGTGTTTTGGAATTCCATCTACAGGAATAATATATGGTAAGTTTACTTCTGTTTGAGTAGAGCTCGAAAGTTCAATTTTAGCTTTTTCAGCAGCTTCTTTCAAACGTTGTAAAGCCATTGGATCTTTGCGTAAATCGATGCCTTCATCGTTTTTAAATTCGTCAGCTAAAAAATCAATTAATACGTGATCAAAATCGTCACCACCTAAGTGTGTATCGCCATCAGTACTTTTTACTTCAAAAGTTCCAGTTCCATCTACATCGTACATTTCTAAAACCGAAACGTCATGTGTTCCACCACCACAGTCAAATACTACAACTTTAATGTCTTTTTTGCTTGCTTTATCTAAACCATAAGCTAAAGCTGCAGCAGTAGGTTCGTTAATAATACGCTTAACTGTTAATCCTGCAATTTCGCCAGCTTCCTTAGTAGCCTGACGTTGTGCATCGTTAAAATAAGCAGGAACAGTAATAACTGCTTCTTTTACTTCGTAACCTAAATAATCTTCAGCGGTTTTTTTCATTTTTTGTAAAACCATTGCCGAAATTTCTTGTGGTGTATACAATCTTCCGTCTATGTCAACACGAGGAGTATTATTGTCACCTTTTTTTACAGTGTACGACATACGACTAATTTCTGTAGCAACTTGGTCGAATGTATTACCCATAAAACGTTTAATGGAAGAAATGGTGTTTTTAGGATTAGTAACTGCCTGACGTTTTGCAGGATCACCAATTTTACGTTCACCATCTTTAATAAATGCTACAATGGAAGGAGTAGTTCTACGTCCTTCGCTGTTAGCAATAACCACAGGTTCGTTGCCTTCCATTACTGCAACGCACGAGTTGGTTGTTCCTAAATCTATACCTATTATTTTACTCATAATTTTGTTTATTATTTTTCATTGGTTGTATCAATCATAATGCCAAGGCAAAAAACAACGATTACACTAAAAAAATGTCTTATTTTTTGGCTTTTAAACAAAAAAATAGCTGCCTTTTGGCAGCTATTATGACAAATTTTTATATCAACTGAATGCTATTGTTGAAACTGTGGAAGGGTTTTTATTAATGTAATCCCCGATGCATCAACAGTAATATTTTTTTGCTTATTAATGGTTCTAGCTGCAAATAATCCTAAAGCACCACCTGTAATGTTGGAATAATCGGTACGTTTTTGTACAAATGAAATATTAGGCTTGCTTACCTCTTGTAGGTCTAAAAACTGTGAACCAGCACCCCAAGTAATATACTCCACCCCAATATATTGCCTTGTAACATTAACTGGTTGTTCAGCAAAATACCTTTTCCAGTCCTCGAAAATTGTTTTTGATTGGATATTTATTGAGTAAAGACCATCAGGCAATGCAGAAGTTAATGCGCTTGATTGTAAATAATAATCGTAATATTTTTCTTCAAAAGCAGTAGGGTTAGAAGCAGGAGCTTCATAATATTTAAACCTTACAGCTGCATCAATTATATAAGCAGATTTATTGACCCTATAACTGAATCTGAATCTGTTGGAGGCATTTTCAGAAATGGTAATATTTCTTTCTTCAATAAATTGATCGCCAATTATGGCAGCCTGAGAAGTATAAACTTTATTTATTACCGTATCTTTTATATATAAATTTATACTTAATACATCTCCAGTGGCTTTTAAATCGTAAAAGTCTGATTTGTAAATAAAATTTTGATCGTTAGCAAAAAAACCAGATTCTTTTTTAAATTCATTGGTTCTGTAGCAGTTAACTGTATCGTTGGTAAACCTACGAACCACAATTAGTTTTACTTTTATACTTTTTAACTCCAACGAGTCAGAAATTTTTGAGGCTTCGCTTGCCTTTACAGCAATTGAATTTTGGAAAACTTTTTGAATACGTAGGTACTGAAACGAATCGTTGATATTTACAAAGCCATAAACAACCGGTATTTGTTTGTATGGTGCATTGATTTCCAAATCGTTACTACATGAAACTAAACCTAATAAGGCTAGTATTACTAAAATATTTTTGATGCTTTTAATTTGATTGCTCATTTTCATTTTGGGGTGGCAATATAGCTTTATGCTTTTAAATTGATTTTATATATGACAAATAATTTTGATTAATGGTTTTATCTTTACATTTGAAAAATAAAAAATATTACAATGAGCGTTCACAAAGAGTATAAAAAAATAACTACCCACAGCTTACAAGAAATGAAAATACGTGGCGAAAAAATTAGCATGCTTACAGCTTACGATTACAGCATGGCTAAAATTTTTGACGAAGCAAAAATTGATGTATTACTCGTTGGCGATAGTGCTAGCAATGTAATGCACGGCCACGAAACTACTTTACCCATTACTTTAGATGAAATGATAAGCCATGCAGCAGCCGTTATTAGAGCCATTAACCGCTGCTTGGTAGTGGTTGATTTACCTTTTGGAAGTTATCAAGGTAATTCTAAAGAAGCTTTAAACTCCTCAATCAGAATTATGAAAGAGGCTGAAGCTCATGCAGTTAAATTAGAAGGTGGCGAAGAAGTGGTTGAATCGATCAAGCGTATATTAACTGCTGGAATTCCGGTGATGGGCCATTTAGGTTTAACTCCTCAAAGTATCTATAAATTTGGAACTTATGA
>JBGSBN010000030.1:0-23395 GCA_041730515.1 Methylacidiphilales bacterium
ATGGTGTAACCTTTATACAAATAACCTTTGTTGTGCAATTGTTTTAAACACCACCATAGACTTTCTATGTAACTGTTTTTATAAGTAATGTATGGGTCGTTCAAGTCAACCCAGTAACCAATGCGTGTGGTAAGTTCGTTCCACACATCCGTATATTTCATTACATCCTTGCGGCATGCTTCGTTATAATCTTCTACCGAAATGGTTTTACCAATATCTTCTTTGGTAATTCCCATTGCTTTTTCTACCTGCAATTCTACAGGTAAACCATGTGTATCCCAACCAGCTTTACGTTTTACTTGAAAACCTTTTAAAGTATTGTATCTACAAAAAATATCTTTGATGGCCCTACTCATTACGTGGTGAATACCAGGCATTCCATTGGCACTTGGTGGTCCCTCGTAAAACACAAATGGTTTTGCATTTTTGCGATTAGCTACACTTTTTTCAAATATTTTTTCATCGGCCCAAAACTTTAATATTTCTTGCTCAAAAGCAGGAAAATCAAGTTTTTTATATTCTTTGTATTTGGTCATTTTGTTATAAAAAATTGCATAAAAACCCAATACGGATTTTTAAAGTGGCGCGAAAATAACGTTATACAAACCAAATATCAAGTAAGCTTGAAAATTAGGTAAATAAGTGAATAAAATGTTTTTGTAAATATAACCTACCAAAGCAATTTTGCTTGGTAAGTTTTGAATGTTGAATCTTGAGATATTATAGTAAATTTCTCAGCAATTGCTTGTGAAATAATTATTCTATCAAATGGATCTCTGTGGTTTAAAGGTAATTCAGATAAAACTATTAAATGATCAAAGTTAATGGTAAGTATCTCAATATGATTTCTCTTTAAATATTCAGCTAACTCATAAAATTCAAAATTCAATTCCAATTTGCCTAACTGAAGTTTAATTGTAATTTCCCAAAGACTAGCAATACTTAAATAGCATTTCTTATTAATATCTAGCATTTTAACTAGTGCTTTTTTTGATAACTTTTCATCACCTGAAAGAAACCAAAGAAAGGTATGTGTATCTAATAAAAAAGCCATTACATGTAGTTTTCAAATTCAATTAATGGAGTATCAAAATCCTTATTTATTTTAACTTTTCCCTTTGCAAAACCAAACTGACGCTGCTTCAATTGATTTGAGTTTTCTGCTTTCAATTTTATTGTTTTAACAAATTCAGCTACTTCATTTTGGAGTTCTTTTGGTAGATTCTTTATGGCAGTATTTAGTGCATTAATTGTCATATCACAAACATAATAAAATTACTAATAAAGAAAAACATTCTTAAGGAGTAATTTTTTTAAAATAAAAAAGCCACTGCAATTTTGATTGCAGTGGCTAAATATTAATTGAACTAAAAAGTTTAAAAAGTTAAGCTAAAGCCTAAAGTTGGCAAAAAAGGTAATTGGTTGATTCTTTTATAATTAAGCACATCAAAATAAAATATATTTTCACGGTTATAAACGTTGGTAGCAGCAGCCGTTACGTTTAAAACAGATGATTTGCTAATGTTAAATTTGCGAGAAAGTGAAATATCTAAACGATGAAAATAAGGCAAACGACCAGTATTTATTTGTTCATAATAAACGCCTAAATCTCCGTTTTGAAGCAAAGGATTTGAGCTAATACCACCTGCAAAATTAAGTTTTTCGTACAATCCTTGTGTTTGGGTAAAAGGAAAACCTGAACCAAAATTCCAACGTAAATTAGCAGTCCAAGCAGTTGGATTCTTTTTGTTGCCCCAACTTTGGTTCACCACCAAATTAAAATTATGTCTTCTGTCAAAATGAGGAACATATTCTCCTACCACACCATCATCGCGGGTTACATAAGTTAAAGAATATACCGCCCAAATATTTAATTTTTTGGTTTCATATTTTAAAGTGGCATCTGCTCCATAACTTAAACCTTTTTCAGCTATATAATCTAGTCTTTGTAACTCAGGCCTATTTATATTTGAGGCATCATTTTCATATATTTTATACCTATTAATGCTAATTATTTGGTTAAAGAATTTATAAAACAACTCACTATTTAAGTTTAATTTATGCTTAGGAGTATTTAATAAATCGAGTTCAAAACCAAAGGCTGTGTGCCACGCTTTTTGTAAACGGCTTTTGTTATTAGCCAATGAACCATTGCGCGAAATATCGTCAGGACTTGATAAAAAACCGTAGAATAAATTTACTACATCTTGATCGCTTACTGCACTAATTAAATTTTGCGAATAAAAACCAGCAGCACCTTTAAATCTTAGAGTTGAGGTAGCATTGTATTTTACCCCAATACGAGGTTCAAAACTACTTTCAGAAAGTGAGGCATAATATACTAAACGAATTCCTGGTTCAATAACCAAACGACTGCCAACCACTTTTTTGTATTTAAAGTAGGCTGATGCCTCGGTATTACTATTCTCTTGGTCAATTTTTCTACCAGTATTGTTTAAATAATTGTATAAAGTATTGAACCCTACTACCTCAAAACCATATTTTAGATCGTCTTTACCAAAAAAGTTTGTAAACCCAAATGAAGTATTGAAACTGTTAATTCCGCTTGTTCGTTCTCTATTACTTGCATCTAATAATGAAATGCCATAATTAGAAAAACCTCCAGAAATATTAATTAAGGTACTACTTCCATCGGGAATAATGAGTAAATTTCCTCCAATTCCTACATTATTCCAATTATATTTTAGTTGGTTGAACTGGGATCTATCGTCAAACCTAAATCCAAAAATACTGGCCTTACTTCCATTTGAACTGGTAAAAGCGTATTTTCCAAATAAATCTAAAAACGAGTATGGTAAACCATTTTCAGGATCAGCATTTTTATATAAAATAGGTGCTGTTTTATCTAAATAAGAAGTTTTGCATGAAATAATATAAGAAGCAGAACCACCACCTTCGGTGTATTTTGAAACAGGGCCTTCTAAGTGAAATTTGGCTGTAACAGGATTTATTGCAATTTTACCAGCAAACTCTTTTCTGTTTCCATCGCGAGTACTCACATCAATCACACCTGAAATTCTACCTCCATGTTGAACATTGAATCCACCTGCGCTTACATCGGCTGTTTTAATTAAATCAGCATCAAAAATACTGAACAAACCAATAGAGTGGAACGGATTATAAATAATCATACCATCAAGCATTACTTTATTCATAACAGGCGAACCGCCTCGAATATATAATTGTCCACCTTGGTCACCACTAAAGTTTACACCCGGCAATACTTGTAAATATTGCACTAAATCAGGTTCTCCACCAAAAGTAGGTAAGCGCGAAAGTTCTTTTTGAGTAATAATATTGGTTGAAATATTTACATTTTCACGCACTTTTTCTTTTTCGCCACTAACGGTAACCTCATTTAACTGATTTTTCTTTTTTACCACATTAAAGTTAAGCTGAATAGGTTCATCATCTGTAATTTCTACAGTTTGAGTTTGAATTTCATAACCAATAAATGCAAAACGAACATTATATTTACCAAAAGGAATTTTAGTAATTACATAAATTCCATTGTTATCTGTTTGTACAATAATCGGTTTTTTTACACTGACCTCGTTGTTTGGAGTAATTTCAGTTAACTTAATATTACACGAAATAATGGGTTCTCCATTATCTTTATCAACTACTATTCCTTTTATTCTTCCTTGTTGCGCAAGTAATTGCATACTAAAAATTACCGCTATAAAACTTAAAATATATTGTTTTTTCATTTTTTAAAAAGTGTGGCGAATATAAAACTATATGCCAATGCAAAAAGTCATTTATTTATAATATTAATAATGTTGTTAAATTCGTAGAAAAAATCGAGATGAAATTTACTAAAAACTTAGTCATATTTTCTGCCTTAATGGTTGTATTAACATCATGTGGCGATGGGTGGAAAAACTACATTAGCACTGAAGTAGATGCAGAAATGGGCAAATCAGCTCAAAATCAATATGATGCTATTTATGCCGATCAAATTTTAAATGAAAAAGAAAACAAAGAATTATATAAAGGCATCAACTTAATAAAAGAACGTATTTTAAAATCGGGAAATGTTACCCATGCCGATGACTTTAAATGGGAATTGAAAATAATAAACGATACCGTTTTAAACGCATTTTGCCTACCTGGTGGTAAAATTTATGTTTACACAGGTTTAATAAAATATTTGGACAATGAGGCACAATTAGCTGGCGTAATAGGCCACGAAATAGCACATGCAGATAAGCGCCACTCCATTGATAACATGGCAAAAGAACTTGGGCTTTCGGCTTTAATCAGTTTGGTATTTGGCGATGGAAGTAGCTTAATTCACATTGCTCAAAATTTAATTGGACTCAAATTTAGTAGAGATAATGAAGCGCAGGCCGATGAATATTCAGTAAATTATTTGTATAATACCGTTTACGATGCTAGTGAAGCAAATGGTTTTTTTAACAAATTGGAAAAAGACGCTCAATCGCAAGAAGTTTCGGAATTTTTGAGTACACACCCTGCGCCAGAAAATAGGAAACAAGTAATGCTTGAACATTGGAAAAAATTAGGGGGTAAAAAAGGGAAAAAATTTGAAGAGAATTACAAAAAAATCAAATCACTTTTACCAGAAAACACTGAAAAACCATGGTAAAAGTTACCTTATTACAACTTGGTAAAACACATTTTAAATTTGTGGATGATGGATTTGCCGAATTCTCAAAAAGGCTGATCCACTATTGCAAATTTGAAAGTAAAACTTTTGAACTTCCTACCAAGTTGAAAAGTAAAGACACAAACCAAACTAAAAAAGCAGAAGCTGATATTATTTTAAAAAATCTAAAACCAACCGATTTTGTAATTTTATTAGACGAAAATGGGAAAACCTATTCTTCAGTTCAATTGGCTAAATACATTGAAAATTTAAGTGTTCAACAAAGTAGTTTGGTTTTTATAATTGGCGGTGCTTATGGATTTGATGAGGCTATTTACCAGAGGGCTAATGCTAAAATATCGCTTTCGGCCTGCACCTTTTCTCACCAATTAATAAGACTCATTTTTATAGAACAAATTTACAGGTGTTTTACCATCATAAAAGGAGAACCTTACCACCATCAATAACTTATTTTAGTAAAATTTAAGAATTTTATTTTAAAATGTACTTGAATTTCTAATTAACATTTATACATTTGAATAATAAATTTTAAAAAATACCATGAAAAAAATACTTTTAATAGCTGCTTTTGCATCATTTGCATTTGCTAGCAACGCTCAAAATGCAAAACCTGCGGCTACTACTGCTAAGCCTCAAGCAGCAACAGTTGAAGTAGTTAACGAGAACCAAACTAATGTTGATGAAGTAACTACTGATAATACAAAAAAGACAGAAGAGAAAAAAGCTTGTTGCTCAAGTAAAAAATCAGCTGCAAAAAGTTGCGATAAAAAAGAAGAGAAAAAGTGTGAAGAGAAAAAAGCTTGTTGCAGCAAAAAAACTGTAAAAACAGAAGAAGTTAAATAACACAAACCAATCATAAATAAAAAGCGGCTTTCTAGTTAAATAGAAAAGCCGCTTTTTTTATGGCAATAACGTGTTATTTTTTTACCTTTAAAATTACCTCTTCAATTTTGGCACTACTTGATTTTTGAATGATAAATTCAAATTGGTCAATTGCAATTTTTTCGCCTTGCAAAGGAATATCTTCATGATTAGCAGTAATAAATCCACCTAAAGTGTTATATTCACCTTCAGGCAATTCAAAATCGTATTTGTTATTCAAATAATGAATTTCTAATCGGCATGAAAATAAATATTCGTTTTCAGCGATGGTTTTTTCAGTAAGTGATTCTGTATCGTGTTCATCATCTATTTCACCAAAAATTTCTTCCATTACATCCTCAATGGTAACAATACCGGCTGTTCCGCCTAACTCATTAACTACCAGCGCAATGCTTTTTCGGGTTTTACTAAACCTATTTAATACATCCATAACCGAAGTGGTAGCAGGAACTATTTCGATAGGAAAAACAATTTCTTTAATAGTACTTACTTTTTTAAACACTTCTTTTTGGTGCACATAACCAATTATATTATCGGGGGTGCCACCATAAACCAATATTTTTGATAAGCCCGTTTCAACAAATTTTTGATACAAAACATCAGGTGTTTCTGTAATATCAATTATTTCCAAATCAGTTCTTGGTGTCATACAATCACGCACTTTTAAGTTTGAAAAATCAAGTGCATTTTTAAACATTTCAGTATCCACCTCTGCATCATCCTCCAAATCATTATCACTCACTTGATTAATGTAATCATCTAAATCTATTTTGGTAAAAACGGGCGTGGTTTCAGTGTATTTTATTTTTAAAAATCCGTTTAAAATAACCTTAGAAAGATAAATGATAACATGAACTACCGGCCAAAACAAATAATAAAATAAGAGGAAAGGCAATGCTAAAACCTGTAATACCAAATCGGGATTGATGCGAAATAATACTTTTGGAATAAACTCGGCAGTAACTAACACAATTAACGTAGAAATAATTGTTTGTGCAAAAAGCAATAAAAACTTGTGAGTCTCAAAATAGGGCAAGGTGCTAACCAAAAATGGATCGAGCACCTTGGCCATGTATATACCATAAATAACCAATCCAATATTATTACCAACTAGCGTGGTACTAATAAACTTAGATGGATTATTTACAAAATTAGAGAGAATATTAGCTGTTACACTTCCTTGTTTACTCTTTAATTCAATTAAAAGTTTATTGGAAGAAATAAAAGCAATTTCAGTTCCAGCAAAAAAAGCCGAAAACAAAATACTAAGTAAAATAATGAGAGAATAATTATCCATTTATAAAATAAAGCACAATAATAATTATAAATGTTCAATTATGAATGATTAAAATTTAGTTGAAGTAATCAACTTATGAATCTTCAAATTTGTAACCAACCCCTTTAACTGTGCCAAGTAGGTCTTCTCCAATTTTTTCGCGTATTTTCCTAATATGTACATCAATGGTTCTATCGCCAACAATCACCTCGTCTCCCCACACTTTTTCTAAAATAATTTCACGTTTAAAAACTTTTCCGGGCTTGCTAGCTAATAAATAGAGTAATTCAAATTCTTTACGTGCCAATTGAATTTTTTCGGTACCTTTATAAACCAAAAAGGTATCTCTGTCAATAATGAGTCCTTTAACATTCAATTTAATATTTTCAACTTCACTACTTTCGTTGTTATTACTTTCCTTTCTGCGTAAAATGGCAGACAAACGAGTTAATAATAATTTTGGTTTAATTGGTTTTGCAATATAATCATCAGCTCCTGCGTCAAATCCAGCCAATTCACTGTATTCTTCGGCTCTTGCTGTTAAAAAAACAATGAATATTTTATTTAAAGCTGGGTTTGATTTAATTTGTTGACAAGCCTGAATACCATCCATTTGCGGCATCATTACATCCATCAAAATCAAATCGGGTTTTATTTTCTTTGCTTGGTCAATGGCTTCAATACCATTATTAGCCAAAAAAACTTCATAACCTTCCTTTTTTAAATTATATTCAATAAACTCTTGGATGTCTTTTTCGTCATCTACTACAAGAATTTTATATTGTTTTTTGTCTTTCATTTTGATTGATTTTTAAGTCCTATAATCAAGGGCAAACTTAATTAGATTATTGTTAGTTAATTGTTAAGTTTACAAAAACTAAATCATTTTAAGATCACCTGCTTAAAATCGACCGAATACCCTGTAAATGAACCAATTGCTCCATTTATATTGGATGAAACAGAACCTGGAGTAGCAAATGGTCCACCATTATTATCTGCTCTACTAAACGATTGCCAAAATAAAAACTCTTTTCTACCTATATGCGAAAGGTATAAATTTAAAGTATCACCTTGGTTAAAAGGTCTAAAAAACTCGTATGGTCTATTTCCGTTATTTACAAATTCATCATCAAAAGTTCTGTAAAATTTGCACGCTCCCCATCCAAAAAGTATTGAATCAGGACTAACGTTTACTGCCAATCTGTAATTATTTCTTTCAGGTCCATCTACAAACCAAAATTTAGTAAAGGCTTTTCCAACAGTATCAGATCCTTGTTTTGGTTCTACATAATAAATCACACTATCAATATTTACGGTTCTAGGAATATATGTTTTTGCACTGATAATGGTTGCACCATGATTTAATGAAATATCGAGTTTGTAAGGAGTATTAACCGCACCAACTAACTCAAATGGATTCATATAAACACCCGAAAATGGACTTAAAACACTATCTAAAGCTGGAATTAATTTAGCTAAGGTATCTACAGCGTATAGCCTAATTCTATTGGCTTGATTATAAAAGGTATCTTTACCAATAATTACACCAGGAGTAATGTAAACCTCCGCATTTTTTACACCATTTAACGATAAATCAGGTTTAAAATAATCGATGGTGGTGCTAATAAATACATAGTTTAACAATGGAAAACGATTGTTAATACTTGCCTCCACCACATATTGTAATTTGCCAGGTGGAACATCAATGGTAATTTCCTTTTCACAAGCTAAAAAGGCAACTAAAACTACTAAAATAATTATTATATTTTTCATTTAACTATAGGATTAAAACTTAAAATTCCATGCTACGGAAGGCAAAATAGGGAATAAATATACCATGTATGCTTTTACTTCAAACTTGTCAATATCTGGCAAAAAGTAAATAAAGTAAGGATTGGCTCTGTTATAAATATTGTAAATACTAAAATTCCAATTGCTTTCCCAATTTTTGGTTTTTTTATGGGTATAAACAAAACTTATATCTGCTCTGTGGTAGGCTGGTAAACGGTATGAGTTTATTTTATCATATACATCTATAAAAGTAAACTTGGGTTCATTGGTTTGAGGATCATAACCAATTCGATATGCATATCTTGAATTAGGTAAAGTAACCGCATTGCCTGTTCCATATACAAACACAAAAGTTCCTGTCCATTTTTTATTAAAAGTATAACTTAACACCAATGACATATCATGAGTTCTATCGTATCGAAAAAAATATGCTTCACCATTGTTTAATTGGTCAAACTGGCGATAAGCTCGGCTCCAAGTATAACCAATCCAACCATTTAATCTACCAACTTTTTTCTTTAAAAACAATTCTAAACCATAGGCTTTGCCTTGTCCAAAAACCATTTCGTTTTCTAAATTTGCATTGAAAAAAAGTTGAGAAAATGGTTTGAATTCAATTTGATTATCCATTACTTTATAATACGCTTCAGCACTTGCCTCGTACCTATTATTTTTAAAGTTTCTAAAATATCCAATTGCCACTTGATTGGCTTCCTGAGGTTTAACTTTGGCAGAACTAGGCACCCATAAATCTACAGAAAACTGTGCACCACTGGTAGTAGCTAAATGTACAAACTGATAAGTTCTGGTAAAAGATGCTTTTATGGAGGATTCTTCACTAATCAAATAATTAACATTTAACCTTGGCTCTAACCTTGGATAAAACGCAATGCTTTCGTTAAAACCATACGTTTTCGATTCGCCAGTTTTTTGGTTTAAATCATTATAATACTCTTGGGTGTAAGGCCCAACCCTATTAAAAGCTACTGCTCTCAGTCCTGCATTAACTGCCCAACGTTGGTTAATTTGCCATTCATCCTGGGCATAAATTGCAAATTCATGCGCATATTGTTTACTAATTTCTTCATCAATTTTTATTGTTCCTACCGCGCCACTTGCTATACCTGGAGTGAATGTATGGAAAATGTAATTGAAACCAAATTTATCCAAATGTTTTTCGGCCGCAAACCATGTGAAATCTGACTTTAAGTTCCAATCATATAAACCTGAACGCACACCGAAACCATTGGTTCCAAATTTAAAATCGTTAAACAAATCGTAACGGTTGTAAATTAAAGAAGTATTGCTAAACAACTTAGGTTTAAATACATGGTTCCAACGCAATGTTGCTGTAGAATTTCCCCACCCAAAATTAAGGTTTACACTTTTATTAGTTGGGCTTTGAAAATTTAAAATATCTCTTCCAAAATATCCAGAAAAATATAATTTATCCTTAGTGCCCAATTGCCAATTCATTTTAAAGTTGATGTCGTAAAAATAATACGCATTTCCCTGTGCACTTTTGGGTAAAAATGGTTGGGCTAAAACATCAATATAAGTTCTACGGGCAGCAAACAAAAAACTACTTTTACCCTTTTTTATAGGCCCTTCAGCACTAAAACGCGATGCAAGCAAACCAACACCACCATTAAATTCAAACTTTTGATTATTACCTTCACGCATGGTTACATTTAAAATAGAGGAAAGCCTACCTCCATAACTGGCAGGCATACCTCCTTTTATAACTTCTAAATTTTTAACTGCATCAGTATTAAAAACAGAGAGAAACCCAAATAAATGCGAAGGATTATAAACCACTGCCTCATCCATTAATATTAAATTTTGATCAGGCCCACCACCTCTCACATAAAAACCTGTTCCACCCTCTCCACCACTTTTTATGCCAGGCAATAAGGTAATGGCTTTTAAAATATCAGATTCTCCAAATATTACAGGTAGTTGTTTTACTTTTTCTCCAGTTAATTCTACTGTACTCATTTCGGTGCTGCGCACGTTTTTATCTTCGCGTTCACCTTTTATTATTATTTCTTTGCCTGCAATGGATTTAGGAGAGAGATTTAAATTAAGTTTAGTGTTTTTGTCTAAATTAACTTTTACAATTTTTGTTTGAAAACCTAAATAAGTAACCTGAACTGTATAATTTCCTGTAGATAAGGTTAATGCAAAATAGCCATAAGTATTGGTTGAAATAGCTTTATTGGTTTCTATAATTTTAACTACAGCACCTATTAAAGTTTCACCATTCGAACTATCTTTAAGTTCGCCACTTAAAGTAAATTTGGTTTGTGCAGAAACATTAAATATGATGGATGTAAAAAGGAAAATGATTAATGTTTTTTTTAGCATATTAAGTTTAATAGGGACAAAGATTACTTAAATAAACAATTATAGAAATAATAAGTTGTTAAATGGTTTAAAATTTACATAAGTAAAACTTTTATTGTTAACTCATGTTAAACATGATAATCAATTTAATTTTTTAGTTATTTATTTGTAAAAATATCGAAAGTTAAATTATTGCATAATTACAAAGTTTTATCAAATGAACTATTGTAATTCATATCAGCCTTAGAAACAAAAAAAATGAGTACTGCCAATTTTGACATCAGTTTAATACCAAATTACCTTATTAATTCAAATGGTTTTTATGCTATAGTTACAGATTTGCAAGGAAATTATGCGTATGTAAATAAACGCTTTAAAGAAAAATTTGGTTTTATTTCAAATGATTTCATTGGGCAATCCATTATAAATTCTATACACCCTGACGATGTAGGCAAATGCGATTCAACAGTTATTAAATGCATAGAAGAACCTAATAAAACACATTCAATTGAAATTAGAAAGCCTCAAAATAATAATAATGAGTACTTTTATAGTTATTGGGAATTTTCGAGTTTTTTTAACAAAAATGGAGATATAATTGGCATTTTATGTATCGGTAATGATTTAACAAAAGAAAAGGGTCTAAATAATTTGCTTTTAGAAACCCAATCAAAGGTAAACTCGTTACTAAACTCAACTAATGAAGGTTTTATATTTTTAAATCCTCAATTTAAAATAGTTTATTTCAACAAATCGGCAGACGAAAATTATTCAAAATTTTTATTTAATAATGAACTGAAAATTGGTGAAAATATTTTAAATTATTGTAAAAATGAGGAGAAAAAACATAATCTTACCGACTTATATCAAAGGGTTTTAAAAGGAGAACAACAAGAAATTGTGCAAGAATACGACCAAAATTGGTTTCAAATTAATATTTTCAGAGTTGTAACAAATGAAGGAAAAACCATTGGTTTGGCATATAACATAATTGACGTTACTCAAAATAAACAAGACCAGAACAAAATTTTAGAACAAAATAAAAAACTAAAAGAAATTGCTTGGCAGCAATCTCATGAAGTGAGAAGTCCCGTAGTAAATTTGTTAGGAATTACGGAACAGTTAAGTAAAAACAATGAAAATTTAACCAAGGAAGACCAAGAAATTTTATTTAACGCCATTACCTCAGAAATTAGAAGATTGGACGTTATTATAAAATCAATAATTGAAAAAACGAACTTGGTTACCTAATTAACCAAACTATCGAGTTTATTGAATTTAATTAAAACATAAGAAGCAATTTGCTTGATTTCAAAATCACTTAATTTATTATTGCCAGGCATTGCCATATTATATTCTATTCCATTTACCATAATTGAACCTTTTTGTCCGTATTTAATAATAGAATCAATAGCTGTAGGATTATTTTTTATAAAATCGGAATTAACCAAAGTTGGATATAATTGGGCTAACCCTGTTCCGTCCGTTTGATGGCAATTACTACAATTTTTTTCGTATAATTGGTAGCCAGATGCCAAGTTAACCGTGGTATTGTTAAACCGATTATCAAGGCAGCTACTAAAAGCCATGATGGTTAACATGACAATTAAAAAACTATTCCTTTTCATTGAGCAATAAATCAATATCTGATATTAAAATTGTTGCATCTTTTTCATTTGTGCCATCGTAAATACCACGCACTCTGCGGTATTTATCTATTAAAATTAAACCACCACTATGTACATAACCTCCTGGTTCGGTTGAATCGGGCAAGGCGGTGGCATAATAACCATGTGTGGCTAATTCGTAAATCGAATCTCTATTACCGGTTAAAAAATGCCATTGCTTGCTATCTGCTCCCAAACGATTAGCAAAATCGCAAAGTACTGATACGGAATCGTGATCAGGATCGATGGTATGAGAAAGAAAAACTACATTTTGATTACCCTTAAAAGTGTTATAAATGGTAAGCATATTTTTTTTCATACGGGGACAGATAGTTGGACAGGTTACAAAAAAGAAATCAGCAACATAAATTTTATTTTTAACCACTTCTTGTGTAATAATTGTACTATCTTGATTAAGAAAACTAAAATTTGGAACAGTTTGATAAATGGTATCAACCACTTCTTTTCCATCAACTATTTTCACATCTACCGCTCTTTCGCCCATAATTGGCAACTGTTTTTTGCCACACGAAACAGCAAAAATCAAAGCAAAAAAAATTATTGTAATATTATTTTTCATTTTTTAAAATATCCTGAGCAGCCTTAATGCTTTCAAAGGTAATAGAATGTACTTTATTAATTTTTTCTAACTGTAAATTCAAATAAGTTACTGCTGTATCGGTTTCATAATTAGGCATTTGGTATTGATGCATCCAATCTAACATCATTTTATCAGCTGTGTATAATCTAACAGATATAGCTTGTAACGAATCTTTTATTACTTGATTAAAAGTTGAATCTAACTTTTGATTTATTTGCCTTTTCAGCTTTAAAACTTCGCTCGATTTTGCCATGGCCTCATCATGTTTTTGCATCACTTCTTTATCAATTTGAACTGCAAAATGATTTGATTGATTATTTTGGCAACCAATAAAAAAAACAAAAATTCCAAACAAGAAATAATTCATTATTAAACTACGCTTTCTTTAAAAATTCAGCTTTTAAAACCATCATCGATTTTTCTACTTTGCCTTCTACTTCATTTGGATCATCTGTTAAACGAATATTTTTAACTACTGTACCACGTTTAATAACCGATGAAGAGCCTTTTACTTTTAAATCTTTAATAATTGTTACTGAATCGCCTTCGGCTAATAAGGTTCCATTGCTATCTTTAACTTCCATTTTTTTGAGTAATTTTGAGTGAGTAATATGGTGTCAAAAGTAACTTATTTGATAAGCAAAAACGGCTAAACCATCATGATTTTTATTTCAATAAATAATGGATTTGTTAACCATTCAATTACGGTTATTTGCCAGTAATTACTAAAACAATTTCTGACCGATTACCTAAATTCTAGATACAATTATTTACTTTGTATAAATCTCAAAATACAGCTAATGATGGTTGAATTTAAGATAATTTAAATAAAATTACTCCAACTCCACTTGCCAATGCATAATTTGTTTGTCATCACTGCCAGTTAAAAGTTCTGAATCGTTAATCCAAATCAATTTGTTAATGGAGGTTACATGAGCTTCGTTCCTCGCTTTATCTACTACTTTTAAAAGATCAAAAGTGGCTGCATCCCATATTTTCAAAGTTTTGTCCATACTTACCGTGGCAAATAAATTTCCACTTTTATTAAACTGAATATCGTTAATATGTAAGTTATGTGCAGGCACATCTTTTATCAATTCATAATTATTTTCAGCATCATAAAACTTTAAAAAAACATCTCGTCCACCGCTTAATAAATGTTTATTTTGATTACAATAACTCAATGCAAAAACCGAGTTTATATGGTAATTTAAAGTTTGAATCAATTCAAAATTACTAGCATTATAAATCCTGATAGAATGATCGGAAAAACCTATAGCCAAGTGATTTAAAACTGGATTGATGGCAATGGTTCTAGCACTTTTATTACTAGCTTGAATGGTTTTTAAAAGTGTAAAATCTTCAGTATTAAATACATTTATTTTACCATCGCCACCAGTGGTTATAAAAGTATTGTTGTGTAATTTTATATCGTAAATACCAAGTGTGTGTGCTTCAATATTTTTTATTTCTTTATTTACATTTAAATCAACCACATGCAAGTTACCTTGAGCTGAACCAATTAATAATTGTCTTTTTTGCTTAAGCAATAACAAGCTATAAACTGGCCTTGGCACTTGGCAAATTAACTTTCCATCGGCTTTGTTTTCAAAATCCCATTCTACCACATACCCCTCTCCTGCTCCCGAGTAAAAAAAATTTTCGTTAAGCGATGGTGATAAAGAATAAATACAATCTTTATGTCCGCTATATTGGTGAAGTTTGGTTATTTTTATTTTTTTTAACATGTAATTTTAAAACTGTTTTTATACCGAATGTTAAAGGTAATTTTATAATTAATAATTTCGGCATTTTACAATTGCAATATTATATAATTGCTTTAAGATATTGTATAATTGCAATTGTTTCCATATTGCAAAGCAACAACAAAAAACTAAACACTTAAGCATTTTGCCAATTATTTCTATACAAAATATCAGCAGCGACATCATTTTAGGCATTTGGAAAATTACCGAAACCAAAAATGATTTTATAAATATGCTTGGTAACCATTTAATTGACCCTTCAAAACCAACCAATCCGGCCGAAAATGTGGGTTTGCATTGGTATGCCAGCAGGGTTTTATTACAAAATTTATTTGATGCTCATAAAATAGAAATACATAAAAACGAAGCCAATAAACCTACCTTATTTATTGATAATGAAAAGTATTATATAAGCATTTCGCACTCGTACGAATATGTAGGAATAATGTTTAGCCGCACCCACGAAGTAGGACTAGATATTGAAAAAATTGATGAACGCATAAACCGTGTTTCGCGCAAGTTTTTAAACGAAAATGAACAAATATTTGCCGATAGTAAACTCAGTAAAACACTTATTTGGAGCGCTAAAGAAAGTGTATATAAATGGTATGGTAAAAAAGAATTAGATTTTAAAGAACACATGCAAGCCTATCCTTTTACAGCAGCAGACAAAGGCATATTTAAATTTAAACTGAGCAAAAACGAATTTGAAAAAGAAATAAACATACATTACTATTTAATTGATAATTATGTAATTACATACTGCTACTAAATTTTGAATGATGAAGTATGAATGATGAAACAATTTAAACCTTCCAAACTTTCTAATCCTTCTAAACCTTCTAAACAACACTTAACCACTTAAACACTCTAAAAACCCATAAACATGTTAAACAATATAGAACACATAGGCATAGCTGTAAAAAATGCTGAAGAAAGTATCAAATTATTCAACGCGTTATTTAATACCACACCCTATAAAGAAGAAGCAGTGGTGAGCGAAAATGTAAGAACTGTTTTTTATAAAACTGGCGAAACCAAAGTAGAGCTTTTGCAAGCCACCAGCGATGAAAGTGCCATTGCTAAATTTATTGAGAAAAAAGGTGAAGGCATTCACCACATGGCATTTGCAGTAACTGACATTTATGCTGAAATTACTAGATTAAAGGCAGAAGGATTTGTCTTTATAAACGAAACACCAAAACAAGGAGCTGATAATAAGCTAATTGTATTTTTACATCCCAAAAGTAGCAATGGTGTATTAATAGAATTATGCCAAGAAATAGTTTAATGATTTGAAGAGTTATTGGTAAATTTTTCTTGTCCTAGTTCAATGCATAGGTTTTAAATTGATATCACCTTTGTACTGTAAAATCAATCAAAAAATATTAAGTTATGGAACGCAAAGATTTTATTAAAAAAGGGCTTTTTGGTACCAGCATGTTTGTGGCTTCGGCTGCATTAGGGCATGTTATTAAAAACGAAATTGAAGAGTTACAAAATTTAGATGCGGTTCCAATTACCGAAAATATTTTAGGATTTAATCATTTACCAAATAACAATTCAAAAATTATGGAAAATATAATTTTGCATAAAGCCGATACAAGAGGCAATGCTGACCATGGATGGCTAAAAAGTAAACATACTTTTAGTTTTGCCAACTATTTTAACCCCGATAGAATGCACTTTGGTGTATTAAGGGTTTTAAACGATGATAGCGTAGAGGGTGGAATGGGTTTTGGAACTCACCCGCACGATAATATGGAAATTATTAGTATTCCGCTTGAAGGTGATTTACAGCATAAAGATAGTATGAATAATGTAGCTGTAATAAAAAGTGGCGATATTCAAGTAATGAGCGCAGGAACTGGTATTTACCACAGCGAGTACAATAAAAGTGAAGATAAATTGGTTAAATTTTTACAAATTTGGATGTTTCCAAACAAAAAAAATGTAACCCCACGCTACGATCAAATTACGTTAAATTTAGCTGACAGACATAATAATTTACAACAAATACTTTCGCCAAGTAAAGACGATTCGGGTGTTTGGGTTCATCAAGATGCATGGTTTAGTTTAGGAAAATTTGACAAAGATTTTTCAATACAATACCAAACCAAACGCAAAGAAAATGGTGTTTATATTTTTGTATTGAAAGGTGATTTAACCATAAATAATACAACCGTAAATACCAGAGATGGAATTGGAATAACCAACACCGAAAATATAGATATCAAAGCATTAACACAAGATGCTGAAATATTGGTAATGGATGTTCCAATGGTAATGGCTTAGTTGCTAGACCATAGTCGATAGTCAATAGACCATTGATGATGGTTTATAGACCATTGTAGATAGTCAATAGAACATAGATGATGGTTAATAGACCAAAGTAAATAGTCAAAAGATTATAAATGATGGCCAATAGACGAAAATAAAAAAACTATGGTCTATGGTCCATGGACTATAAGCTAACAAACAATTCAACAATCAAACAATTCAACAATAAATAATTATGACAACAACAAAATGGGCATTAGACCCAACACATTCAGAAATTGGATTTAAGGTAAAACACATGATGTTTACTAACGTTTCGGGCAACTTTACTAGCTTTAATGTAACTGCCGAAACTAGCGGTGATGATTTTGCTGGTTCAGCAATTGAATTTACAGCAGAAACTGCATCTGTTAACACTAACAACGAACAAAGAGATGGGCATTTAAAAAGCGCTGACTTTTTTGACGCAGAAACTTTCCCAAAAATTTCATTTGCAGCAACTAGCTATTCACAGGTTAGTGGTAGCGATTACGAATTAGTTGGAAATTTAACCATTAAAGATGTAACTAAATCGGTAAAATTAAACGTAGAAAACGGTGGTTTAATGAAAGATCCTTGGGGAAATATTAAAGCTGGTTTTACTATTACAGGTAAAATAAACAGAAACGACTTTGGTTTAGTTTGGAATGCTGCTTTAGAAACAGGCGGAGTATTGGTAAGCGAAGATGTTAAAATTAATTGTGAAATACAATTAGTAAAACAAGCATAAAAATGAGTGAATCTAATTTACCAATTCAAATTATTGAGCCAATTAAGAAAAGATGGAGTGCTCGTAGTTTTTCGGAACAAGCCATTGCTAAAAATGATTTATTAACCATTATTGAAGCTGGTACTTGGGCGTTTAGTGCTATGAACGAGCAACCTTGGCAAGTGATTGCAGCGCATAAAGGAACTGAATTATTTGATAAACTGTTAGCTACTGTAATGCCAGGAAATACGCCATGGGCAAAACATGCGGCTGTATTAATATTAACCATTACACGCACTACTTTGAGTAAGGACAATATTACACCTAATGGAACTGCAGAACACGATTTAGGTGCATTTAACGCTACTTTAGCTATTCAAGCAGCTGCTATGAATATCATTTCTCATCCAATGGGTGGTTTTGATAAAAATAAAGCAATAGAATTATTTGAATTAAGTGCGCATCAAAAACCAGTTTCTATGATTGCTTTAGGTTATTTGGCAAGTGCTGATAAATTAGATGAACCTTACAAATCGAGAGAGGTTGCTCCTAGAACACGTAAACCTGTAAACGAGATATTACTTGGATATGAGTAATGTAAATATTTTAGTTATAGGCAGACATAAGCAGATACTAAATACACTAGTTGGATTGGTAAATAAAATGGAGAATTGTACCGCATTTTTAGCAGATACAGACGAAAGTGCAATTACTATTTTTAAAGAAAACCATATCCAATTGGTGTTATTAAGTAGCGGAATCAGCCAAGATAGTGAGAATTTTATTAGAACTAATTTTTTAAAAATGAATAACGCTACTAAAATTATACAACACTATGGTGGCGGAAGTGGTCTGCTTTACAATGAAATTATGGAGGCTTTAATTAGCTAAAATAATTATTCAAATGAAATAGTTTCATTTATAAAACCAACTAAAAGGTTAAATTTTAACCATTAAACCCATAACTATTATCACAAAAAAGCTGGTTTAGGAAAATACCTAAACCGGCTTTTTTTGTGCCTAAAAAGAAACAAAAGCTAATTAGTTTGTTCCTCAATTTAGATGAAGTATTAATAAAAAAAAATAAAAAAAAATTCTGTTGTTCTTATTCAATACCTATCTGCTTACAATAACAAGCACATAAAATTAACAATTTGAAAGGTTAAAATAAAATCTAAAATTAAAGCAAATAATAAGCAAATTGAATAATTACAAGTTCGATTTTAGGGTAATTAGAGCTATTTTTTTACTGTTTTGAAACAGATTTTACCAATATGGGAATAATTAAGGTTAAACAAACCCTCTACAAAAACTATTTAAATAATTATATTGCTACTTACACTGGTAAATACACCAAAATCCAAGTGATTTAAAATAGAGGCATAATTATTATAGTATTACATGTATAAAATGTCCAAAAACCATGACAACTAAACCCTTAAATGTTAATTACCAAAAATTAACTGTAAAATTATTTCTTGCTTTTATTTTATTAACGGCATTTGCCTTGATTAGTAATTTTACTCATGCGCAAAATATTGAGCAAAGTATAAAAATTACCAATCTTGATAAGTTAAATAGTGACGCTTTTAAAGTAAAAGTTGGAACAAATCGAATTGTTGAATATAAAAAGTTGGAACATTTAATTATTCCAAAATCGGCCAATACATTGTCGGCACCAATCGGGGAGCATTTTATTGGTGAATATGCCATGAGTGAGGCCGAATTAATATTTTTATTAGGCCCACCCGATTTAAAAGTTTCAAATGTTATTTATCAATATAATTTAGGAACAAATGGCGCTGCCTGCAAGGTTTTTGTAGGAATTGATGGTGATGGTTTTATCTCTTATTCTGTAACCAAATCTTGTAATTAATTTAAGTCCAAACAATTAACCAATACTACTTTGAAAAATTCATTCTTTAATTTAAAATTAGCCATAAAAACTCAGTATTTAATTACTGGTTTGTTATTAGTTTTGGCAAATATTGCAAATGCACAATATTTATTCCAAATAACGGGCTCAAGTAATTTGGCTTCAGTAAACACAGGAAGTACTTTTGTTTATACCATCAATTATTCCACCGCAGGTAATACTACAAGTGGACAAAATGTGGTAGCGACTATTAATTTACCAACCAATGTAGCCCCAATTACTAATTCTCCATTTAGTAATTCAATAAGCTTTCCAACTTCACAAGTAACAAGTGCTACTTACAATAGTTCAAGTAACACAGTTACCATAACCTATATTAATCCATTACCTGCAGGTGCTGCTGGACAAATACAGTTATCGTTAAGGTATTCAAATGGAAATACTCCAAATGGATATGCCCCAGATATTTTTACAAAAGTTACATTTTCTAATGCTTTAAGTGTTAGCCCTACCTATAGTGATACTATAAACGTAAATGCTTTAGCAGCTAATAATTTTGCTGTTTCAAAAGTAAAAAACTCAGGTGGGGCCATTAATGATTTAACTATTTATAGGTTAAATATAAGCAACTCAGGAAGCAGCAGCGCAGCTTTAACCTTAACTAACCCAATTTTAGTTGATACTTTAGCAGCAGGTGTTGAATTTGTGGAAGCAACATCATTTAGTGGTTCAAATGCCCCTGTTTATAACCCATCTAATAGAACTATTACTTGGACTTGGACCAGTGGATTATTTAATACCAATTATTCTAGTTCAGCTTATATAAGTGTAAAGTATCCTAATTCATCTTTTGCTTTAGGCAATACAGTATGTAATCAAGCATATTTAGCCGGTAGTATTCCAATTTTACCTTTAGGAAATAGTGCTTTATCTACCAAAAATGGAAATGTTTGTTTTGGATTAGCAGCTCCATCTGCTGCCGCAGTTTGCTCAGGTGGAGGAATAACATCAGCTACTGCAAGTTGGTTAAACAAACATGTACTTTCAGGAACTAGCGGTAATTCATTTTCAAATGGCTGGTCTAATACAGGTAATACACAATTAGATTCTGTAATTTTAACTTATACTATCGATAAAAGTGTGGATGTTAATACCATTTCTATTGGTAAATTAGTTGATGGATTAGCAAGAACTAGTCGTGACACTGTTCAATTAAGATACAAAACTAACTTAAACAGCACGTATACTTTAAAAGGAACATATATTGTTACTAACGATTTGAGTGTATCTATTACTTTACCAACAGGTGAATATTTAACAGATGTAAACTTTGTTATTTATGGTGATTTACCAATTGGTGGTAGCCAAAGTTTAACTTATAGTGGAAATGTAAGAAGCACAGCTTTAGGTGCTAAAGATGGATCAGCAATTGTGGAAGGTGTAACCTACAATACTTCATTTCCTGGTGATGATGGTACCTTAATTACCAATAATTCAACAGGTAAATACTATTATAATGGTATAGCTACTAATTATTCAAACTGTAATGGTGTGGCAGAAATTTTTATTCCAAAACCAGTTTTTAATACCCCTAATAAATCAATTACAAATTCTAGCTCCAACTTAAGAGCAAGTGATACCATTAACTATAGATTTAGAATACAATTGGGAGGCAATGTAAATGCACAAAACGTAATAGTTTACGATACGTTAGACGCTAGGTTAAACTTTGTAGCAGGTTCAGGAAGTGTAGTTATTAATAGCGTAACCATCAACCCAACTGTAAATGGCAATATTTTGATTTGGAATTTAGGAACTTTAAATCCTAGTGCAACTTATACCATTAATTTTAAAGCCGAAATTAAACCAGGAACTCCTGCTAATACTATTCCAAATAAAATTTATATTTCAAGTAGTAATGCACTTTTTCCAAATGGTGTAAACTCAAGTACTAACGTAACCGTAGTTACCAATATTGCTTTAGTAGCTTACAAAGGCCAAAATGGTTGCGACACTAGCTTTGTTTATTATCCAACTAATGCTACTACCCAAGAAGGTGGTTTAGTTAACTACAAAATAACTGTAAAAAACCAAGGAAATATTGATGCAAAAAATTTAACTTTAATTGATGTATTTCCATTTATTGGCGATACCAGAGGCTCACAATGGTTTCCAAATTTAGTTGGCCCAGTTACACTAAGCGATCCTAACTCAACTGTTTATTATAACACCGTTAGTAATATTTGTTATGCGGATTTTGTGCCTGCTGTAAACATGCCAAGTTGTAATGCTCCAGTTTGGACACTTACGCCACCAATGGATATTACAAGTGTAAAGGCAATCAAAATTGTAAGAAATGCAAATTTACCGGCTTTAGATAGTATTGTGTTTTCGTGGCCAATGCGTGTGCCAATTGGTACACCATCAAATGTTATAATGAATAACACCATTTACTACCAAGTAAGTAGAGCTGATATGGCGGGAACTACAGGTAGATTATTGCCAGCTGCTCCAAACCAAGTTGGTATGGTTACAAGCTGTGCACCTGTGTTAGGTTCAATTGGAAATTATGTGTGGTTTGATGCCAATAAAAATGGTTTACAAGATGAGGCTGCCGCAAATGGAATTAATGGTGTGAAAATTTATTTATACGGAACAGGTCCTGATAGCGTTATGGGCGGTGGAGATGACGTTTTAATTGATTCAACTTTCTCTGCTAACGATTTTAATGGTAACCCAGGATACTATAAATTTATTGAACTAAAATCTGGCAAATACTATGTGAATTTCCAAACTGATTATAGCGAATTTTTAGTGACCCCAAACTCAAACCAAGCTTCGCAAATTAATGGAAATAGCGATGTAGCCGTAGGAACAGGTAATAGCGGTTTGGTTACTATTAATACCGGTGCTACAGGAATTGATAAAGACAATAATACCATAGATGCTGGCTTTTATATTAAAGGTTCATTGGGTAATTATGTTTGGTTTGATGATAACAAAAATGGTTTACAAGATGAGCCTGCTTCAAACGGAATTAACGGACAAAAAGTATATTTATTGAAAAACACTAGCGGAAGTACCTATGTGATAATTGATTCAACTATTACAGCAAACGATGTTTTAGGAAATCCAGGTTATTATAACTTTATAATTGATGTAGTTGGAACTTATAAAGTACAATTTCCTACAGGAATAAGTACAAAAGTTTTAACCAATCAAAATAGCTCATCAGGTGTGAATGGTAATAGCGACCCTAATACTTCAACAGGATTGAGCAATGCCATTGTAATGAATTTAATTGGTGGTGGAATTAACCAACACAATCCAACCATTGATGCAGGTTATAAATGTAATGTTGTAACACCAACCATTAATGGAAACGGAACTGGAAACGGTGGTGGAAGATGCGAACCGCGGCAACGACAGCCAATGGGCGGCAAATCTGGCGATAAACTCCCGCGCGGCGATCTCGCGCACGTCAACAGGCGGAGATGCCCAAAGCACC
>JBGSBN010000031.1:0-23242 GCA_041730515.1 Methylacidiphilales bacterium
ATTAATATTTTCGCCTCTTGCTATTTTTAAAAATATAATAGCTGAAACAAGGTTTCAATATAAATATTTTTTATTCATAACTAAAAGCGTGGCAAAGATAAAATACTTTTACAATCCAAATAAGCTCGACTTTGAAAAAGTACGCACCAGTTTTACGACGGTAATTTGGCGCGTATTTGGCTTTTTATCAGCATCATTGGTATCAGGAGCCATTATTGTATTAGCACTTTATAGCTTTATTGACTCTCCAAAAGAAAAAATTTTACAGCGCGAAAATAAACAATACAAAGACCAATTACGCAGATTACAAACTCGAGTAAACGAACTAAGTATGGTGCTTGGTGAATTACAAGATAGAGATGCACAAATCTACAGAACTATTTTTGAGGCCGACCCTGTTAGTTTTAAGCCAAAATTTAATCCAAACGATAGAAAATACAAGCTAGCCGAAGGTTTTGACGATGCTGAGGTTATTAACGATTTAAATAATAAGGTTGAAAATATTACCAGTTTGGTTGCTATGCAATCAAAATCGTTTGATGAATTAAAAAAATTGGCTGATAGCAAACAAGAATTTTTAGCATCAATTCCAGCAATTCAGCCTATTGCCAATAAAGATTTAAAACGTATTGCCTCTGGTTTTGGTTATAGAATTCATCCTATTTATAAAACCACTAAATTTCACTCTGGAATTGATTTTACTGCACCAACCAGAACACCAGTGTATGCTACTGGAAATGGAACTGTGAGTTTTGCTAAATATGAAGGTCGCGGTTATGGAAACCATATTATTATTAACCACGGATTTGGTTATAAAAGTTTATATGGCCACTTAAGCAGCATTGAAGTATTTGAACGCCAAAAAGTAAAACGAGGTGAACTGATTGGATATGTAGGAAATACAGGAACATCAACTGCACCACATTTGCATTACGAAGTAGTAAAAGGTGAGAATAAAGTTAACCCAATCAATTACTTCTTTAACGATATTAGTGAAGCCGACTACGAGGCTATTCGCGATATTTCAGCCCGACCTACTCAATCATTTGATTAAATAAATTACCTGATTTATTTTACAACTGTATTTAAATGTGCTTTTTACAAACCAAGTGGTGTAAAATTTGTACCGCCTCTACATAAAAATTAGTCCAATTATTATATAATTATTTGTGTTGGCGGCATTAACCATTGTAATTTATAAAATAGCTTGAGACTATTTTATACATACAATTGGTATAATTTTAATAAAAAATAAAACTATTATTAGTTTTTTCAAAATTATTTACTTTATTTGTTATTAGAAAATTTTTATAAACGGTATGAAAAACTTATTTTTAGCATTGGTTTTTGTTGCAATCGGCAATGTTTTATTTGCCACTGATTGTAGTGTACAATTAAGTTTTGCAGGTAAAAACAACACTTGGAAAACACTTAATTACTCCATTGCAAATGGTGTAATTTATGTAGATGTAGATAATGAAATGGATAGCATTAGTTTTCAAGTTTTGAAAAATAGTGGGTGCACTAATACCTACGAAATTAATTCTTACTTATTTAATGAAGAGTTGGTTACTTTAAATAAAAAAGGTGGTGAAATAAAAACTACCTCCTCAGGTGGATTGCATAAAATATTAATTGTTGGCCCAAATAACAGCGATTGGTATAAAATTTTTGTTAGAGTTACCAAACCAACAAGTGTTTCAAATGCATTATCAAGTAACAATTTAAGTATTTATCCAAATCCTGCAACCACTAATTTTTTTGTAGAAAATGCTGCTCTAGTTGAAACAGTTAAAATACATGATATTACTGGAGCTGTGGTATTAATAGTTGAAAATACTTTTAGAAAAGATATACTAGATATAGATATAGCTAAGTTACCTGCGGGTCAATATTTTATTGCTTTTATAAACGATAAAACTAAGGTTACTAAAAAAATAGTGAAGTTGTAATCAAGAACTTTAAACTATAAAAAAAGCGCTGAACTTAACAATTCAGCGCTTTTTTTATTTTAGGGCAGACACGTAGGTCTGCCCCAACAGGTCAGATTTTACGAGGCTTCTTCAATTTTCACTTTAATTTTCTTTAGCTTTTCGTTTTTAACTTTAGCCAATACATCACGTACTTTTTTGCGGTTAATGGATACATAAGATGAATGATCTAAAATGGTAATTAAACCTAAATCTTCGGTGGTTAAATCGCCTTTTTTCATAAACAAACCAGCTATATCGCCTTTGCTAATTTTATCTTTTTTGCCTGCGCTAATGTAAATACATTCAAAAGTGGGTGGTGCAAGTAATTTCATTTCTTCAGGAAGTGAAATTTCTTTAAAATCTTTTTTATGCATATAAATTGGCAAAGTTTCGTCTTCGGCCAATATTAAATAGGCTTCACCATCGGCATGCATGCGTGCTGTACGTCCGTTTCTGTGAATAAACTCTTCTAAATGAACAGGCATTTGATAATGTACCACGTGTTTAATTTCAGGAATATCTAATCCACGTGCAGCCAAATCAGTTGCAATTAATACATTGCAAGCTCCACCTCTAAATTTAATTAAATTCTTTTCGCGGTCAATTTGTTCTAAATCGCCATGAAATACACCATGAGCAAAACGGTACTTATCAAGCACACTGCTAATTCTATTAACTGCATCCTTATGGTTACAAAAAACCAAACAAACCTCCTGGTTAAAACCCGCAATTAAGCGCATTAAGGTTTCTACTTTTTCGGTACTTTCAGTTTTTACTAAGTTTAACTTCAATTTCGATTCTACTTCTTTATGCTGAAAATCTAATGTTTCCACACTTAAAAAAGGTAAAAATTTAGGTAATTCATCTAGCCTAGTGGCTGAAGTTAAGATATGGCTTTGGTTTTTATTAAGCGAAAAGAAAATAGTTTTTAACTGTTCTTGAAAACCCATTTGTAAGGATTTGTCAAACTCGTCTAAAACCACATAATGAATGTTAGAAGGGTCGAACGATTTACGTTCAATATGATCGGCCAAACGACCGGGTGTTCCAATTATTACAGCTGGAGCTTCGCTCAAACTATTTTGTTCAATTTTAAATGAATGACCTCCATAACAACAAGTTGCTTTAAAGTTGGTCTTCATATTTTTAAAAACTGTTTCAATTTGGATAGCCAACTCGCGCGAAGGAGTAACAATTAAAGCTTGAACACCTTTTTTATCGGCTTGTAAAGTATTAAGCACTGGAATTAAGAACGACAGTGTTTTGCCCGAACCTGTGGGCGCTATAATCATTAAATTTTTACTAGTTCCTGCTTTTTCTAAAACTGCTAATTGCATATCGTTAAAACTTTCGATAGAAAGATTAGCCAATGTTTTAGCATGAATTGCATTAAAATTATTTTGCATGGCGCAAAGGTAAGCTAAATAAAAGTTGATTGGTTTATAAAGTTAACTAGTAAGTTAAGAAGTTTTGATTTAAAAGTGTTGTAGTAGTAAATTAAATTAATTATTGTTGTTTAAAAAAATATTGTGATAATCATAAATGCACAAATAGGAACCGATAGCTACACCACACAAATTCAATCAGCTAATCATAGTTTAATAGTCGATGAGCCAATTGAAGATGGCGGAAAAGACTTAGGCTTTTCGCCTTCCGATTTAATTACTTCATCGCTTGCTGCATGCACAGTTATTACTGTTAGGATGTATGCAAACAGAAAAAATTGGCCTGTGGAAAGTATCAATGTAACGGTTAATTTTGAAAGAGATAACGAAAAAAATATTACGAAATTTGAGAGGCAACTTACCATAAATGACACATTAACCGAAGAACAAAGAGTAAGATTATTGGCCATTGCCAAACAATGCTATATTCATAAAGTACTAACTAACCCTATTGAAATAATCACTCATTTATTATAAAAAACCATGAAAGAAATTACCAAAACCTACACCAATGATGAAATAACCATAGTTTGGAAACCAAACACCTGCATTCATTCACGCATTTGTTTTTCAGGATTGGGAAAAGTGTTTAACCCATCTGAACGTCCTTGGGTAAAACCAGAAAATGCTACTACAGAAGAGTTGATGGCACAAATTGATAAATGCCCGAGTGGGGCTTTGAGTTACTATAAAAAAAATGAAGTCAAAACTGAAAATGTAGAAGTGGAAACCATAGCCGAAGTTTCGGAAAATGGACCATTATTAGTTTATGGAAACTTAAAAGTGAAAAAAAATGATGGAACCATTGAACAAAAAAACAAAGTAACTGCTTTTTGTCGTTGTGGTGCCTCTGGCAATAAACCCTACTGCGATGGCAGTCACCGCAAAATTGATTTTAAAGGATAAAAAGTATTTTGGAAAATAAAAAGTACTTAGTTAGTATAGTTGGGCCAACTGCTGTGGGCAAAACAGCTTTGGCAATTGAATTAGCTAAACATTTTAAAACAGTAATTCTTTCGGCTGATAGTAGGCAATTTTACAAAGAAATAAGCATTGGCACAGCTAAGCCGAGCCAAGAGGAATTGAACGCAGTAAAACACTATTTTATTGATAATAAAAGTGTGACTGAAACTTATTCGGCTGGTGATTTTGAACGTGATGCGATGAATTTATTGTTGGAGTTGTACAAAGATAATGACATTGTTATTTTAGTTGGAGGTAGTGGTTTATATATAAAAGCCTTATGGGAAGGATTAGATGAAATGCCTCCTGTTGATGAAGCTTTGAGGCAAGAATTAATTACCAATTTTGAGCAAAATGGTGTAACCTATTTGCAAGAAAAACTGAGGGAATTAGATGCGCATAAATTAGAAAATATGGATGCCCAAAACCCACAACGGTTAATGAGAGCCATAGAAATTGCGAGTCAAAATGTGATTTTAAATAAAACTAAAATAAAGCGCCCTTTTGAAGTAATAAAAATTTGTTTAAATAAAGATCGTGAACAACTTTATGATACCATTAATAAACGAGTTGATATAATGATAAACAATGGTTTGTTAAAAGAGTCCGAGCAAATGGTAGATTTTAAAAATCATTATGCATTAAAAACTGTAGGTTATACTGAAGTTTTTGAGTTTTTTGATGGGGTTCATTCATTGCCAAAGGCTATAGAATTAATTAAACAACATAGCCGAAATTACGCCAAAAGGCAAATAACTTGGTTTAAGCGCGAAACAGATTTACATTGGTTTGAACCAAATGAAACTATAAAAATAATCGACTTCATAAATAATAAAATGGCATAAAATAGTTTGTTATTTTTTTGTACTTTTGCGCTTCAAAAATATTCCACTTTCTTATAAACTATGATTGAATTTTTAAGCTCTCCAGAAGCTTGGTTAAGTTTATTTACTTTAACCATCCTAGAAATTGTACTTGGTGTAGATAACATCATTTTTATTTCTATCATCACAGGCAAATTACCTAAAATACAACAACTGAAAGCCCGAAGATTAGGATTGTTTTTAGCCTTATTTATCCGTATATTTTTATTGGCTTTTATTAGCAAAATTGTTCATGAATTAACTGATGATGTTATTACTTTATCTGGAATAGGCTTTAGCTGGAGAGATATTATTTTATTGGCTGGAGGAGTGTTTTTATTATATAAAAGCAGTATTGAGCTTTACGAAAAACTAGAAAAAGGACATGATGAAGCTGAAGGAAAATCAAAATATAACTCATTTTGGAATGTAGTAATGCAAGTTATTGTAATTGATATTGTTTTCTCATTTGATAGTATATTAACTGCGGTTGCAATATCTGACCACATTGAAATTATGGTAACTGCGGTTATTTTATCAATGATTGTAATGATGATTTTTGCTCAAAAAGTGGGCGACTTTATTAACGATAACCCATCAATGAAAATTTTAGCCTTGGCTTTCTTATTAATGATTGGTGGTCTTTTAACAGTAGAAGCTTTCGAAATTCATGTTGAAAAATCGTACATTTATTTTTCTTTAGCTTTTAGTATTTTAGTAGAAATGCTTAACTTACGTTACCGTAAAAATGTAAGTAAAGGTAAAATCAATAATCACTAATTAAAGCAATTTTAAGCATGCAAATTTTAAACGGAAACGAAGTAGCCAAACAAATAAAACTTGAAATAAAAGCCGAAGTAGAACATTTAGTATCTAATGGTTCAAAAAAACCTCATTTGGCGGCCATTTTAGTTGGTAACGATGGCGCAAGTATGACCTACGTAGCTGCAAAAGCTAAGGACTGTGAACAAGTTGGTTTTAATTCTACCGTTTTACGTTTTGATGCTGCCATAACCGAAGCAGAATTGCTAAGTGAAGTTGAAAAAATTAATAACGACCCCGAAATAGATGGGCTAATTGTTCAGTTACCTTTACCAAAACATATAAATGAAAAAAAGGTAACGGAAACTATTAATTGGCAAAAAGATGTTGATGGATTTCATCCCTACAATGTTGGATTAATGTTTAAGGGATTGCCCTGTTACTTGCCTGCTACTCCATTTGGAATAACAAAATTATTAGAGCATTACCAAATTGAAACAACTGGTAAAAATTGTGTAGTTATTGGCCGAAGTGATATTGTTGGTAAACCAATGAGTGCTTTAATGCTTAATAAAAACTGTACTGTTACCGTTTGCCATAGCAAAACGAAAGATATTAACTCGTTTACTCAAAAAGCTGATATTTTAATAGCTGCGGTTGGTATTCCAAACTATGTTAAAGCCGAAATGGTAAAATCAGGTGCTGTGGTTATTGATGTAGGTATTACCCGTGTTGACGATAATACCGAAAAAGGCTATAAATTAGTGGGTGATGTTGATTTTGAAAATGTATCAAAAGTGGCGGGATTTATAACTCCTGTTCCAGGTGGCGTTGGTCCAATGACTCGTGTTGGTTTATTACTTAATACTTTACTTGCTGTAAAAGCAAAATAATTCTTCCTTTTAAAAGTTAATTATTACATTATTTATGAAAAAAATTCTTTGGGCGTTGTGCCTTTTTCCTGTAGTTTTAAATGCTCAAAATGTTCCCAAATTGGGCAATGATACCCTAATAGATGTAGCTGCTTGGAATGTGGAGTGGTTTGGCGATGCAACTAATGGCCCTAGTGATGAAACGTTGCAATACAACAATGTGAAGGCTGTGATTACTAAAACCGATATGGATGTATGGGGTTTAGAAGAAATGAGCAATCCTACCTCTTTTAATGCACTTAGTAACGATTTGCCTGCTTATGGGAGCGTTAACAGTACATTTAGTCAAACTCAAAAAATGTGTTTATTTTACAAAAAAAGCATGTTTAATTTTATAAATTCAGAACATATTTTAGCAACTAGTAACTACGATTTTGCTAGTCGCCAACCTCTAATGGTAACCCTTGCTACCAAAGGTGACAGCATAAAAATAGATACCATATATTTTATAGTAGTTCACTTAAAAGCCAACAGCGATGCTACAGCAACTGCTAGACTAGAATCATATAATCGCAGAAAACGAGCTGCCGATGCTTTAAAAACTTTTATTGAAACCAATTTAGCTAATAAAAAATATTTCATTATGGGCGACTGGAATGACAGATTAGATTTTTCAATTCATAACGGAACGGACATAACGCCATTTAAGCAATTATTAGACGCAAAGTATAACTTTATAACTAAACCTTTAGCCGATGCAGGAAAACGCAGTTACGCCTTTTCTGATGGGTTTATTGACCATTTGATGTTAGCTCCCAGAATGGATTCATTTTATGTAAAACAAAGTGCTGGTGTAATGGATAATTTAGGACAGTTTATTTCAAACTTTAGCAACAGTACCTCCGACCACTACCCTATTTATGGTCGTTTTTTAATGAATAGAATTAAGTATTCAACACCAAAAGATTCTATTCCAAATGATACTTTACCTACCGATACCCTGCCAACTGATACGGTACCAAATACTTCTATTAAAACGTTTAATAATCTAACTTTTAGTATTTATCCGAATCCTAATAATGGTTCATTTTTCATTGAGAGTAATCAAATAATAATCGACACCAATGTGGAGATTTATAATAGTTTGGGTCAACTCGTTTTTAATAAACCTATTGAAAGTAAAATAGAAGAAATAAAACTAATCAACTTTACCTCGGGTATATATTTCGTAAAAATAAACAGTAATTATGTTAAAATCAGGATTCAATAGTTTATAATTGTGTTAGCAAATAAAATTATATGGATGATTTTTACATTATTTTGAAAGTTACAAGCTGCACTATCCCAACAATTATAGCAGCTATTTCGTATAAAAAACGAAACACAAAAAAAGACAATTAGAAAATTCTAATTGTCTTTTTTTACGATGCTTAATAAGTATTAACAAAATTTACTCTAAATAAAAAAGGCTTCACAGAATATCTGTAAAGCCTTTTGTTTGTTGGTAGCGGGGAGCAGAATCGAACTGCCGACCTCAGGGTTATGAATCCTACGGATAGGGTCATTTTAAATCATTATCAATCATTTACAATCTCATTTTGTCACAAAAAAGCACAAAAAAAGCATTCAAAGAACAATTTAGCACAATTTCCACCATTCCAAAAGGGATGCTAAAAGGGGTGCAAAAATTTAATTTATTCAACAACAAAATTAGAAAAACTTTGGAAATTTAAATTATTAATTGAAAACAAAAATAAAGGTCACAATTATTAGACAAGAAAGAAATAATATTGCACCATATATTATTATAATTGTATCAATAATCAATTTGAAACGACCACCAAAATTGATAATATAATAGTATATGAAATATCAGATAGATTGATTCAAGAAGGAGTAATATATAAAATCTACAAATTAGAAAAAAATACTTTATATTTCGTTCTTTTCGACAATAAATATTCACAACAAACTAGATAAAAAATAACATGGATAAATTCGAAATAGGTGACACAGTTATATTAAATGGAAATAATACTACAATGGTAATAGAAGTTACTTATGATAATAATGTAGTTTGCGTTTGGCAGGATAAAAATGGATTATTGCACCGTGAAGTTTTCAATCAGAAAATGATTCAAAAATTAGACAACTAAAAAATAATAAATTTAAATAAAACAATTTAATCAAAAAGTCATGGCAATAAATCCATTTAGAATAAAACTAACAACAACCAACAATAAAGCGATACTAAAAGATGCTAAATATAAAGAATTACATATTTTAGGTGTCGAAATAGAAAATAATAGTGGCAAACCATTGAGTGATATTCATAGTAGTATTTATATAAATAGTAAGCCAACAGAAGTTTATCTTTTTGAGGCGAAACACTTTCATAAATTAAAATCAACACTATATTCAAATGTGTTTTTATTTTCCATTCAAAAGGATGATAGTATCAATTCATATAATGTAATTAACTCGATTAATAATGAAATATCTATTGAATTAAAGTTAATACAAAATTATGATATTCATATCAGTGGTTATGTTATGAGCTAAACTATATTAAAACAGAGATTGGCAAAAATCTATAACCAACAGGTTTAATTTCTTTGTCTCCGTTAAAATGTACTGTTTCATATTCATATTTCATAGTTATGACACTTTGAGAAAACAATTTATCAATTATATCTTGTGCTTCAATTGTTGATATATCAAGAAATCTTGAAATGTCCTCTTTTGTTATAAATTTCATAATTTGATTTTTAGGTTTTAGTTCATTTTTTACAAAAAAACTATACGCCTTTATTATATTTATTTCATTATCATTTTCCATACTCTTATATATAAAAAAAGCTGCTTTGTAAAAAGTGGCTTTTTTTATGCTAAATCCCAACTTATACTTTTATCATTAGTATAAGTTGGAATCATAATTGCTTAATTATCTAACAAATACACATTGATTTTCAAGTCTTACAAATACCTATATTATACTTTTGTTATTTATGAATAAAAGTATAAGTTTGCATAAAAATAATCATGAGTTTAAAAGGAACAAAAACAATAACCACTTTCATTGAATGGGAAACTTTTAAAAGTCTAATTGCAAAAATGGAAAGAGATAAAGAATATAAATTTTGTCTATTAATTTCTATTGGTGTTTTTACCGCACTTAGAATTTCCGATTTATTAACTTTAAAATATTCTGATATATTGGATAAAGAAATACTGACAATTACCGAACATAAAACAAATAAAATACGTTCAATAAAATTGAATGCTGATTTACTAGCTCTATTCAATAGAATATATCCGCAATTAAATGTAAAAGACCCAAATCAATTAATATTCCTGAACCGTTTCGGAACAAAAGCCATTGACAAAAGTTACGTAAACGTAAAACTTAAGGAGATTTTCTGTACATATAAAATTAATTTAAATGGAAACATCAGTAGTCACACATTTAGGAAAACCCTCGGCAGACGTATTATGCAGCAAAATGACTACTCAAATCAGTTTTTGATTTTGCTTTCTGAATTATTTGGGCATTCATCAGTTGGTATAACGAGAAAATACCTAGGAATTCAAGAGAAAGAAATACACTCTCTTTATGATTGTGTATCACTGTAAATACGAATTTTTTGCGAAATCTACAAAACCCATGTAAACACTTGTAAAATCAGCAATCTTCATGGATTAGATGTAATATAAGTAGTCAAGTATTAGATAGACATATTATTATATGTATTTTATTTATAAATTTCTCTAAACTTTTTCTTGTTATTTTATATCACTCCTATGGAAAACATAGGAAATTATAAAATAATAAAAATTGATAATTTACATAACGAAAAATTTTCATTTTATGGATGTGAAAAAATTTGGATTAGTAGCTACAGATTGATTAAACAATTGGCTAATTATGAAACACCTCTCGAGGATTTAAGCACTGGAGAAATTACAGAAAAGAAATTCCCAATTTGTAAATACAAAGCTATTGAGCGCATACTCAATTTCACGGAATATCTTGATTCAAGAATCAAGTTTGAAGAAAGTTCTGAATTGGTTATTCGAGTTGAAAAATTTAAAAAATATTTTACCAATGCTGAATACTATACGAAATATAAAAATATTTTACATGACCTTGAAGTGTTAACACTAATACCATACCCTGATGGTGAATATAATAATTTTAAAAAAAACAGCGATGGAACTAAAAATCTGGAAGATATTAGACCATATTTATATGTAGTTCACAACTCTTATATTGATGATGATATTTGTATAGTATTTAAAAAACGGGAGATTGAAAAAAAGAACTGTTATTAATGAAATAGAAGGTATAAATACCAAATATTTAAAAACAATAAAGAATGTAACTGTTGATTTAAAACAAGCGTTCAAAGCTGAAATTACAAACTATGTTGAAAATAATTTACTTCAAAAAACACTAAAAATAAGATTACAGTTTCTCCTTGCACTTGTCTATAATATTAGATATATAAAAAAAGGTAAAAAAGTTGATAGGTACTTTCACAGTATTTCAAATTTATCAAAAATTTCTCGTAAATTTCTTACTATAAACAATATGAAATTCCATGAACTAGATGTAAGTAATTGCCAGCCGTTATTACTTGTGTATTATCTTAAAGTCAATTGTCATTCATTCGATGAAGCTTATATCCAAGATTGTGAAAATGCAACGTTCTATTCAAAATTCTTTACAAAAAAACCAACAGCAAAAGATTTGAAACAACTAAAAAAAGGAATACTGAGTTGTGTTTATTTTGGATTTGAGGAAAATAATAAAATCAATAAAAAATTCAAAGTATTGTACCCATTAACCCATTTAGCTTTAAAATACATCCATGAAAATAAAATAGAATTAGCAGTTGAATTACAGAATCTAGAAGCTGAAGTATTCAACAATTTAATACCAAAAGAAAGTAACCATTTTTTTACCATATTCGACAGTATTAATTTTGATAATATTGCTGATAAAGAAGATTTAACAAGCCAAATTGAACAGAAATTCAAAAGTTTAGGATTAAGTGTAAAAGTGAAATAATAAGTTAAAATAATTCATTAAAAATCTAAACTTTTTATTTTTATATCATATAATATGTATGAATAAAATAAAAATAGAACATGTTATACTACATGCAGAAAACAGAATACAAATCCACGAAGATTTTTATACAAGAAATGATTTGATAAATCCAAAAGTTTCAAATAGAACACTGAAACTAACTATTAAGTCATTTAACCAAATTACAGCATTGAAATATTGTTTCAATACAAACCCAAATTTAATTCTTAATGACTTTAATGAATGCTTGAAGTATATACAAATTTAAGCTGACTTCTGATATTTTGAATCAATATCACTTACATGCTCAGGTTTATATTTCTGCTTGAAGTAGTAGCTGCGCTCCAGATTTCTTTTTTTTAAACTAAACGTACTATCCACAAATAAAATAATTTGTACCACTTGATTTATTTTTAAATAGGGTTTTCGGAAAATTGATAATCTGAATATCACGTCATTAAAACTTTCTACTGTTATTTCTAAATGGTCAATGACTATCTCTATTTTGTATTTATCCGAAAAAATTTCAGGATAACAACCTAATCTGCTGGCAACAGATTTTAATAGAAAAAGTTCAGTTTTGGGATAACAAATTTTAAGAAAATCATCTTCGTTTAAATCTTTCATAGTGTGGCTGCAAAAATATGCTTTAGTCTCAGAATCCTTCAAAATATTGGAAAAATCTACTCGTGAAACTAAAATTAACATTTTGCAGTAAATAACATAGAATGCAATTTAAATAGTAGAATATCCACCCCAACCCTACTACAAGATTGGTTTATTAAAACTTCATCTATCAATTTTCTTTCAAATTCTATACCACTCCCACCCTATAACAAGCATTGACTTTGTTGATGGAGGTTGTTTATTGAATATGAGTTTTAATGTTTAATGTTCAAAATCAAACTATTTATAGCCTAAATTCTAAATCTAGTTGATTTATATAGGTAACTTTACTTATTTCCGTGAAAATTTCAGGAAAACCAATTCCATTTGCAAGGCAATTTAAAACCCCTAATTCAATTTTAGGATACCAAGTTTTTTAAAAACGCATCTTCTTTGTTGTATAAATCTGACATATAAATAAAAATTTTACAAATATAATTTTAGACTTTGTTTTTATATAAATATATAATAATTAATTATTTAACTGAAAATCATATTTATAGAATAACGAAGTTTATTATTATAAATATTTATAATAATAAATGCCTAATAATTAGCGAATTACGCAAATTTTTTCTTGCATTAATAAAATAAATGTTTGATATTTGAAATACGTTTTTCGATAAACACTAAAATTTAACAATCAACAATCAAAATAATGAGTCAAAAAATTAACGGTTATAATCGTGAGGGGAAGCTTTGCTTAAAAAATAAAATGATACAAGAAATAAAGCCACCTTAAAACCAATAATATAGCGAGAATTGCTTCAATAGTAACATGGGTATTTTAGTTTGAAAACAGTAACTAAGTATTACCCAAAAGGTAAACGCTCACCTTATTTAACGAGCCAAAAATCAAAAACATGCTTCAACTAGAATGATGGAGTAGTTTAAAAAAAAGAAATATGAAAAGAATAGAAACGTTAAAAAACTATATTTTGGATAATATAGAAGAAGAAAATTATATCGAAAAGGAAAATGTTATTATAATACAAGCAAATACAATTTTTGATGATACACATAATTTAAAATACTCTACATACGATAATAAATTAATAAGTAATTATTTAAGTGAACTGAATGATGTATGGTTTCAAAAAGTTTGTTGGTTTAGGCATTCGGATTTAGGTAAAAATAAAAACTGTGATTATTTTAATAAGAAACATGGAAATTTAAATTTGATTATCATTTATTCTAGTTCGGAAATTTACAAACTTTACCTTAGCAAAAGACGACAAGAAAAATTAGATATAGTAATGAAATTAATTGCCTAATGGATTAAGAAGACCACCAATCAACTCCCTTTCAAATTCAATACCGCCCATTCTTTTACTTGCGTTCACATAGTAAAGGCTTGGGTGAGTAATGAAGATAATTTTGATGGATTTATCATCAAGAAGCAATTCGTTTTGGTCTTTAAATTCTGAGGCATCCAATTGTTTAAAGGAATTTATTTTACTCAAATCAGGAAATACAGCAGGAAAACATTTCCCAATAAACTTTGGCATTTGAGCACCTAAGCAGATAATTACACTGGGTTTCACAATCCTAACCTGTTCTTTAAAAAAGTCAATGTTTTCTTGTAAGAAGTTTTCATTTCCTTTTTTGAATGCAACGGAAACACCTGTATTTTTGGTGCTTCCAACCCTTAAACCCATAATTGCATTGGTGAAAAAGCTCTTTTTGACAATATCTTCTCCAAGTATTTTTATTAGGTTTCTCCAAGTGGTATTTTTATTATCTAACTCCGACTGATTTGGAAGTTTTTGAACCTTGTAGAAATTCTCTTCATTATCATAATCTTGCCCAACTACCATAATTGGATAATGGCTTTTTATTGTTTCATTATTTTCCTTGTAAACTCCATGTCCTGCGGGAAAGAATGCAGTGCCTTGAAGTCTGATATCAGGTACTGCTACAATAAATGAAGAATAACTTTTTACAGTTTTTTTCATCTTTTCAAATAGGTTTTTTGATAAAATCATAATGAGTATTTTATTTCAATATTACCCAAAAATCATCATTGATATTTTGATTAATAAATCTTAATATTGAGACAATGATTATTACGCATAAACTCACTCAAATTCTGTTTGAATTATTCCCAAAAGCAAAGGATTTTGGCAATGATTTAAACGTACTGATGCAGGAAATTAAAGATTATTATACGTTGAGTGTTTATCAACCTATTGTTACCAATGATGGTGATAGCGTAACAATTGAGGTAAATACTAAAAATATTATTGAAGAAAAACCTGATTTTGACAAGGCAGTTCTGCTATGTGAAATTGGTAATTATACTGAGGCAGTTCCGATTTTTAAATCATTGATTTCTAAAAACCCAACGGTATCGGAATATCATCGAATATACGGTCAAATATTATCGGATGAGGGTGACAATGAAAAAGCCTTGAATTGTTTGATTGATGCACTAAAATGGAATCCAAATAACACTGCTGCATTGGTTATGATGGGTAATATATATTATCGACATTATAATGATATCACAACTGCTAAAAAGTATTTTGATGAAGCCTTGGCTCAAAAGCCAGATGATTTTACAGCATTAACAAATTATGCCTCATTGCTACTAATGGCAGGCAATTACAATGACGCAAAGAAGTATTTTGAACAATCGTATTCGATTAACAATACCTATCCAAACGCTGCAATTGGACTAGCTCAGGTGTTGTATTTTACAAACGAGTTCACCACTTCTTTTGAGTATGCTATTCATTCAATAAAAGTCTGTAAAAAATCTGATAAACCAATTTTTGAAGCTGCTGTTGCTTTGGTAACAAAAATTGCAAAGAATGTAATTGAAAACGGTTCTGTTGGCTATTTGATTTCAGAATACAAAAAGAAGCTAGAAAAAGAAGGTGGTTTTCCTATTCAAATTGAAGTAGATGATACTATAACAACGGCTGCAAAGATTGAATATGCTGAAAATTACAATAGGGATTTTCACCTTTTAAAACATAAAAACAAAAGTGGTTTAACCCACTTAATCATGCACGAATTGGTGCATTTGGAGTTTGCTATTCAAGCCAAAGCTGTTAATGAACAGATACTTTTCACTTCCAATTCAAACAATAAAAATATATTCCATAAAGACCAAGTAAAACACCGAGAGCAATTAGTAAAAAAAGGAATCAAAAACGATTCAATAAATGCCTTTTATGATGGTATTTTTTCAGGTATTAACTTACAAATGTATAATGCGCCAATTGATTTATTCATAGAGGATTACTTGTATAACAAATACCCTGATTTGAAGCCAATTCAGTTTGCTTCATTGTTAAATCTTTTAGAAGATGGAAAAGAGGCAGTAACTAATAAAGAAGTAATTAGCATATCACCAATTTCTATTTTGAGTGCTTCTCGTGTTTTAAATTTAGTTGCTGCTAAACACTTCAAGGACTTATATGGAATTGATAAAACTACTGAATTCAATGCTAACAAATCTGAATTGATTCTAGCAGATAAACTGTACGAAGAGTACAATGAATATAGACAAGACAGACATGCAGGTGAGGAATATGAATTGGTTCAAAATTGGGCAGCCGATTTGAAACTAGATAAGTATTTTGAACTGGTGAATGAATCTGATTACAGACGCAGAACCGCAAGTGCAGAGAGTATTTTAAGTTTTTTAGAAACTGACCCATTAGGCACAAATGACAGCAAAAGCGATAAAGACCGAGACATGCAAAAGTTCTTGGACAACCAAAATGAAATTGGTTTAAATAGTGCAGTTATTTTCTTTATGGTGGATGCTTTGCAATACCTAACTCCACTTGCAATCGAACAGGTGAAAAAGATTGCCATTGAAATAGCTATGCTTGGTTCTCAGGGCATCAATACAGATTCAGATTCAAAATATAAACTTGCCAATATCCCAAACCAAAGCTTTACAGGCTATAAGTTATTATCTTTTTACTACGTAAGTTTTAAAATAGCAATTCCTGAAATGTTACCTGAATTACAATTACCTTTTAATGAGGAATTTATAACGGCAGAACAAATGTTTAACAATCAAAATAAGAGTTAAAACATGCAATTTACCATTGGACAACGCATTTCCACAAGAGGTGAAGATTTCATCATTACAAGCATCAATAATAATCATGATGATAGCCTTTTGTTAGATGCAGAAGGAATAAGTGAATTAGTTAAAGGAAAGCGGTTTTCGTTTGATACAAGTTTAGATTTAGACATTAAACCTGTTGACCCTAATAACACTGATTTAGTTGCTGATACAGACAGTGGTTATAGAAAAACCAAACTATTTTTAGAAACTCAAATTAGAAATTCGGCAATATTTTCAGAAAAAATAACCATTGCAAATAAAGCTGCAATTAATGCAGCAGATTACCAATTAACTCCAACTTTAAAAGCCTTGCAATTACCTCGACCACGTTTGTTAATAGCGGATGGTGTAGGATTGGGTAAAACCATTGAGGTTGGTATTTTCCTCTCTGAAATGATAAAACGAGGCAAAGGAAAACGAATCATGGTACTTGCGCCCAAATCAATTTTAGCGCAATTTCAGCAAGAATTATGGAATCGTTTTGCAATACCATTAGTTAGATTGGATTCAGAAGGTATTGCAAAAATAAAGACACAATTGCCTGCAAATAAAAACCCATTTGAGTTTTATGATAAAACCATTATTTCAATAGATACGCTTAAAAATAATGCAAAATTCAGGCATTATCTTGAAAAATCACGATGGGATGTGGTTGTAATAGACGAATGTCATACAGTTGCAAATGATAAAAGCCAAAAGGGAGATTTAGCTCAATTTATAGCTAAAAAATGTGAATCGCTTATTCTTACTTCTGCTACACCTCACAATGGCAAAAAAGAAAACTTTGCCAACTTGATTCACATGATTGAACCAACTGCCATTCCTAAAAGTGGTGAGTATGATAAAAGTGATGTAGAACCATATTATGTAAGGCGATTTAAGAATGATATAGTAGATGAAACGGTAAGAGCCAATTTCCAAGAACGTGAAATTATAAGACTTGCAGCCGAATTAAGTACAGCCGAAACCGATTTTTTAGAATATCAGCAAGAGTTAAAGTTTAAGGGAATTGAAGACGTTAAAAATGGTAAGTCAAAAGACGATTTTCTATTTTCAATTGGTATATTCAAGGCATTTATGTCGTCACCATTGGCAGCATTAACAAGCATTAAGAGGCGAATTGAAAAAGTAAAGGAGAAAAACAAAAAAGAAAATCAATTTGAGGAAAACCTTGAAATATTAACCAACCTGCAATCAAAACTAGAAATAATAATTGATACAAAAGCCGATTCTAAGTATAAAAAGCTAAAAGAAGCATTGCTAAGACTTGGTTGGTCTGGAAAAAAACACGATGATAGGTATGTAATTTTTGCAGAAAGAATTGATACCTTAGAATATTTAAAAAACAATATTCAAAACGACTTTAAGTTATCCGATGAAGCAATCACTTTTTTCCATGGTGGTTTAAGCGATAGCGAGCAACAAAGCATTATTGAAGATTTTGGAAAAGAGGATAGTACCGTTAAAATTTTATTGTGTTCTGATGCAGGTTCACAAGGGGTTAACTTACATTTCTTTTGTAACAGAATGTTTAATTACGATATTCCATGGTCTTTGATTACGCTTGAACAACGTAATGGAAGAATTGACCGTTATGGACAAAAGAAAACACCTTTTATCTATTACTTATTGGCAGAATCAAGCATTGAAGGTTTGAAAACCGACTTACATATTGTTGATAGATTGACCCAAAAAGAAGAGGTAGTTTATAAAACTTTGGGCGATGCAGGTTCAGTAATGAAGCTATATGATAACAAGAAAGAATAGAGTTTTATTGAACAAGCATTTTTAAATCAAAACGAAAATTTCTTAGATGAAACTACTGCTGACTCTATGGAAAATTTTGATTTCAACTCATTATTTTCAAATGATGACGACAAAACAGAGGTGGTTATTACTGATACACCATATGAAAAACCAATCTCCATTTATAATTCTGAAAATCAGTTTTATAAAGAATTATTCGAACAGTTAAGTACCTCCAACCAATTATCAAAAAATGAAGTAACCGTTTCCGATGGTTATGTCGAGATTGTTAATCATAAGGATTTAAACCAAATATTATATGATTTACCAACAGAGTCAAAACCTGCAATTGGTGGACTTTACAAGCTTTCACTTGACAAAAACTTGGTTCAAAAATCAATTGAAGATGCACGAAAGAAAAAAGGTGAATGGGCGGAATTTCAAGTTTTGTATGAGTTGCATCCAGTAATCAAATATTACATGACCAAGCTAGAAGCTAGTGTAAACAAAGATGTTGCATTGGTAGCCAAATCAAAAGTATTTCCAACTAACACAGCTTGGTTTGTTTTTCAAGGTCAGGTGTCAAATAATTTAGGTCAGCCAATTGTAGCCGATTTTTTGGTAGTTGGTTTAAAAAGTGATGGTTCAATTTTCCGCAAAACCTTTGATTTAACTGATTTTATTGCTGAGTTCAAATTGAATGATACCCTTTATACCGAGGAGATTTCAGAAACGGATGTATCAAATTTAAAATCTATTCTTCCAGATGCAGTTGATTGGGCGCAAAGCCACATGCAAGAAGAACAACAACGTTTGGAAGAAAAAATGGAAATAAAACTGAACGATTATGAGCACAAAATAGAAAAATGGCATTATGAAGCAATTCATCAATTAGAACTAGATTTTAGCGACAAAACCGCAGGAAGTTTTTGGTCAAGAATTAGGGATTCTCGTCAGCGTGAAATTGAAACCATTTTGAGTTCATCTAGTCAGTATTACAAAGACCTGACTTCACTTCATGGTGAATCATATTTAAAAGTATTAGCAGTATTTTATAACTCATAACTTACCAATGATTAAATTTATAAAGAATACAGGCGAATATTTTGCATCCAATTATTTTGATGAAGACTTTGCTTCCAAAGTGTTATCAAAAACGGGCTATTCGGCTGATGATATTAAGGAGTTTAATAAAAAAATTACTCCAATAAAAGACCGTTTTTTTAGGTTCAAACAAACTTATATTGAAGGAAAACTTCGAATAAAGGATAAAATATACGAAACTCATAAATTCAATACGCAATTATTAAATGCATTGGGTTATGATGGTGATACCACCCAATACAACAATTTATTTCATTTAACAGAACAAGAAGTTATTCCTGTTCGCCATATCCTTCATCGTGGTAATGAACCACATTTAATGATAATGGAAATGCAAGCTTTGATTAAAGAAGGCGATGAAAATCCTGATGGATTGTTTGAGCAGCGATACAATATTGAAGAAGAAGAAACTACCAATCCACCTCAAAAATACCATAGAAGCCAATGGGAAAGGGTTTTTACTACTCCGAAGGATGTTTCAATTTCACCATCAATCATTCATAAAACTATCTCCCAACTGTTTTTATTAGAACAGCATATTCGCCCAAAATACATTTTGTTAATGGCAGGTAATGTGGTTTATTTATTAGAACAAGAAAAATGGTTTAAAGGCAGTTATTTAGAGTTTGATTTAGAAGAATTGTTTACCGAAGCTACTGCCAATAGAAATGCCAATTATTATGCATTGTTCTATTTTTTAGTTGGTAAAGAAACCCTTGCACCTGATAGTAATATGGTGCTGCTTGACCAATTAGATGAAGATAGCCATAAAAGTGCTTACGAAGTAACCAAAGACCTAAAAGAGGGTATTATCCATGCCGTAGAGGCATTGGCAAACGAGGCACTTTACTACCAAAAAGAAGTAATTAAATCTGAGTTTGACGAAACAGATGATACTTATGAAGAAGAAATAAAAGACGATTGTTTAAGAATAATTTACCGATTGCTCTTTATATTTTATGCCGAAAGTCGTGAAGATTTAGATATTTTACCTAGTAATGATTCTATTTACAATAAGGGCTATTCGCTTGAAATGTTAAGAGATTTGGAGCAAGTGCCTTTATATTCGGAAAATAGTTTAAACGGATATTTCTTCCATGAGTCGTTAAGTAAATTATTTGATGTGCTGAGCAGTGGATACCGTGAAAAAGAAAATGGTAACAACAAGAGCTTCAAAGTTCGCCATATTGACTCCCCTATTTTTGATAAAAATAAACTAAAACACCTAAAAGACGTAAAATTCCGTAACAAGGTGTGGCAGGATATTATATGCCAATTATCGCTTTCAAAAAAACAAAAGAACCGCACACGAGGTAGGATTTCGTATGCCAATTTAGGAATTAACCAATTAGGTAGTGCATACGAAAGTTTGCTTGCATACCGTGGCTTTTATGCCGAACAAGATTATATTCAGGTACATAAAAAAGGAAAGCCTGATGAGGGGAAATACTTAGTACCTCGCAGCCGTAGAGATGATTTTGAGGAAGGTGAGATTTATAAAGATGGTAAAGAACAAGACATCATACTTAAAAAAGGAACATTTATTTATAGTTTAAGTGGGCGAGATAGGCAAAAATCTGCATCGTTTTATACGCCTGAGGTATTAACCCAATGTACAGTTAAATACACCCTAAAACCTATTATAGAAAAGCTAGAAAAAGGCGAAATGAAAGCCTTGGAACTGCTTGACCTTAAGTTATTAGAACCTGCCATGGGTGCAGCGGCATTTCATAACGAAATGATTAACCAAATAGCAGAAACATATATAAATTACAGGCAAAAGGAGCTGCGAGATTCAGGACGAATAGAATGGAAAATAGAACCCGATAAATACAAAGAAGAGCTACAAAAAGTTAAGGCATATATAGCTACCAACAATACTTATGGTGTTGATTTAAACCCTACTGCCATTGAGTTAGGTAAGCTTTCTTTATGGTTAAATGTAATTCATAAAGACATGGAAACTCCATTTTTTAGCAACCGTATTTGTGTAGGAAATGCAGTGGTGGGTGCATGGTTAAAAGTATATGCTGAAAAAGAAATTATTGAAGAATATGAAGTAATTAAAGAAGCAAAAGGCAAACAAAAAAGGGTTTTAATAAAAAAAGAATGGTGGGAAAGTGCGCCAAAACAATTGGAGTTTAAACCACAATTAGAGCATGAAAAAATAAAACACAATAGAAAAAAAGGCGAGATTTACCATTTTTTATTACCTGATAAAAACATGGTAGCTTCCGCAGGAATTAAGCTACTAAAAACAGAACATAGTGCAGAAAGTACGAGAGTAACTAGTTGGCGAAGAGATTGGGCAAAGCCATTGAATAGCCATGAGTTTAACCAAGTAAGTGCAATTAGCGACAAAATAGATGAGTTACTAATAGCTTATTACCGTTTTCAACGAACCATTAATTTACAAACAAGTACCAAGCAAAATATATTTGGAGTAACAACCAAACAAGTTACTGCTGAGTTAAAAAGTTATGACGAAAAAGAAAAACTAGCTGACCAACGAAACCGACACAGTGCGCCTTATTTTAAACTAAAAATGGTCATGGACTATTGGTGCAGCCTTTGGTTTTGGGATATGCGCCAAGCAGTGCACTTGCCAAATAGGCAACAGTTTTGGAACGATGTAGAAACCATTTTAGACATGGATACCAACAAGGCTTTGGATGGCATAGTAGCAAAAAAACAAACTGAATTATTTGCTACTGCCACCCAACTAAGTATGGTTATGGATAAAGGAGAGGAGAAAAAAAGCGATGAAAAAGCTGCCGATACTTTTAACCAAGTGGTAATTGAATATCTTGGCGCCGGTCGTGCCCTTGGCTCGCAGCACGCGGTCCACTCCCTGCCACGAGTAGTTGTCGTCACCACCGGGGGCGCCGTCGACGACCCTCCAGATGTCGAGGACCAGCTTGGGCAGCGTGCCCTTCTTGGTCGGGTAGCGCTCGGTGAGGAAGCGGAAGAACGACCAGGTGCCGTAGTGGAAGGTGCCGTTCTTCTCGAAGGTGTCGAGCGACGTGCGGGGCTTGGTGAGCTGGCTCCTGCTGAGGTACTGCAGGTTGTCGTTGACGTCGTCGTACATCTCGTCCTCGACCCACGTCGCGGTGGCCTCGGCGAGCCAAAGGTCCTCGAAGTAGTCGTAGGCGGCCTGGGTGGCGTGGAAGTACTCGTGGGCCGCGGTCACCTCGGGGTTCTCGAGCGGGGTGTTGGCGGTGCCGAACTCGTCGGCGCTGAAGTCGTTGTCCAGCGCGCAGTAGGACCAGCGGTCGAAGCGGTTCTTGTTGGCGTTGGTGTTGGGCTCGTCGGTGGTGCAGTAGCCGTAGAGGCTGCGGTTGCCGAGCTGGCCGAGGTAGATGTCGATCCTGGCGTCGCCGCCCTTGGTGCCGTCGGCCTTCGGCTCGCGGTAGCCGGCGTCGATGTAGGTGTCGTGCACGTGCTCGAGCACCGCCAGGGTCGTGTCGACGTAGTCGGGGAAGCCGTTGGCGTCGTCGTCGGTCAGGTCGACCTTGTTCTTGCCGGACGTGACGTAGTGGACGCACAGGTCGTCGTCGCAGAGCGGATCGGCCTCGGGCGTGCTGCCGTAGGAGAGCAGGCCGTCGCCGGACGAGTCGGTCGGCCGCTTGAAGTAGCCGTCGGCCGTCTCCCGCGCCGACCCGGTCA
>JBGSBN010000032.1:0-23188 GCA_041730515.1 Methylacidiphilales bacterium
GATGGGCGTGCTGTCGTTTCTAATAGGCAGCTTGATGGCAATCTATTTACTTTTCGAGAAATTATACAATATCAATCAAGGTCTTCGTTATCGGAATGTGACTGATAATCCGCTCTTCTTTTTGGCTTTAGTAGCCATTATTATAGGTACACAGCTATTTTTGGCAGGTTTTATTGGCGAACTTTTCGTAAAACAAAACTTTAAGAAAGACGAATATTTGATTGAAGAACAAGTGTAGAGCGTGTTGATAGATTATTTTATGAAAACCTTAGTAGAAATCATACATACACCATACATACAAACACTGACCCAACAAAAATGAAATTTCCCTTTTTTCAACTGGCAGATGGCCCATATCTAAAAATCATCGGTAATATTTGGAGATTCACCAGACTCGGTGTACTTGCTTTTATCGTTTATTTGATAGCAGTAAACTTTAATTTCTTTTGGCTTTTTGGAAAAATGCCAAGTTCGGATGATATAGATAATCCAAACAGTGAAATTGCATCTGAAGTAATCTCTTCCGATGGAAAAGTAATTGGCAAATTTGCCTACGAAAACCGTAGTCCAATTGATTTTAATGAACTTTCTCCCAATATCGTTAATGCCTTGATTGCTACTGAAGACGTACGTTTTACAGTGCATTCAGGCATTGATGCACGTAGTACATTGCGTGTACTCACGGGGATTTTTACAGGCCAAAGCAAAGGTGGAGGTAGTACACTTTCTCAACAGTTAGCCAAAAACCTTTTCAAACTTCGTGAGGATGATTTCTACAAAGGCCCCTTGTATAAAATACCTGGAATCAGACAATTGCTTATCAAAACTAAAGAATGGATTACGGCTATAAAGTTGGAGCGTCGCTACACAAAGCAGGAGATTATGGAAAAATACCTCAATACTGTTGAATTTAGCAGTGGAGCGTATATGCAAACACATAAACATAATTTGACTATTGGAAGCCTTTTCTTTATCGGCATTTACCTCTTGCATGCTTTCCATTGCTTTTAAACCAAAAGGAGTTGCAGCATTATCTAATCCTAAAAAATTAGCAGCAAAATTCATGGTCATAAAACCATAAGCCGCATGCCCCTTGGGCAATTCAGGAAATATTTTTACAAAAAATGGAGTTAAAACTTTAGCTAATTTAGTAATAGCATTCGAATCATTTAACAAATGCAATAAACCACAGAAAAAGGTTAAATAACCAATTAATGGCAACCAAATATCGATAATGGTATTTTTACAAGTAACAAAAATGCCATCAGCCGATTGTTTGCCTTTACAAACTTCAACAATTCCATTATCTAAAAGCCTGTAAACAGTATCGTTTTGAGCAAAACCCGTAGCTTTATTTAATTGCATATTAGCAAATAAAACTGAATCAGTTTGTTGAAAATGGCTTGCCTTCAATTCGGCTACCACCAACGCATCGTTTTGCTTTCCATTAACCAATTGGCCAAGGTTATACATTTGGTTGCTGCCAAGCATATAAAAAATAAAAATAATGCTTAACGCTATAATAAAAGACCAAAATCTACTTAATGCCATGATTTAATGAGGTATGATGAATTATAAATGAGGTTTGAATATATGTTTCGAATTAAACATTTTTATTGGATACTATATCAAATCAAAGTGTTTTTTTGAATCAATTTATTTTATTGGAAATGGGCAGACTAGTTAACTGAATCATTTTTTCCAATTCCGATTTTTTTATCTGACTATTTCTTAGCTAGTGATTTTGTTATATTTTATACTTAATGATGGTTGTGCCATGCAATGAAATAGAGTGAGCTAATAAATCCATTTTAAGTATTAAAATTTGAATATCGAGTTTACAAAACCGCACTGTCTGTATAACAAAATTATTGAACTCAGATTTTGGCAAAGAATCTCGTAATAAATGAACGTAATTATTTTTATCGGCCGTATATGAATCACCAAAAACAAGCACCTTTTGTTTGTATTTTTGGGTTGATTAATTTAGACTCAACGTTGTAAAAATCGAACTATAAAGTCTATAAATTAGAACAATAATAAACCCTTTCAACCTTTTTATTAATAGGTATTTTACTTTTAAAATCATAGTGGTAAATACTAACCTAGCTTTGTTTATTTTGCCAAATACATTCTTCCTTTTTGAATATTAGCTTTTAACTTTAGTTTATACATGGTAAGGTAGTCGCCTCGTTTTTTTGCTTTAAATGAATTTACTTCATTTACAATCATACTTACCGCATAATTATAATATTTTCTGGTATATGTTCTTTTAAAATCAATATCTCTATCGGTGCTTGTTTCCCAAGGTAAATCGGCAATAAAATTATTCTCCACTTCGGTATATAGCGGTGTGCCTTTAATTGGGTAAGCAACAGTAATGGTAAATATATCGGGATTAGATACCTTTAAATGATGAACCGTTTCATAAATATCTTCTTCTGTTTCGCCAGGATAACCAACCATAATAAAGGTACCTGCTTGTATTCCGTGAGCTTGCGCCAATTGAATCATATTGCGAACTTGGCCCACTTCCACACGCCTATCCATTAAATCAATTACTTTTTGAGAGCCACTTTCTGCGCCAATCCAAACCCTAAAACAGCCACTCTTTTTTAAGTTTAAAATTACAGCTTCACTCATTCTATCGGCTCTTGTAATACATTCAAAAGGCATTTTAATATTTCTATTTGTAATTTCTTCAGTAAATTCTTCTAACCATTTATGGCTAACAGTAAATACATCATCTACAAACCAAACCGAATCTACTTGGTAGTTTTCTTGAATCCAAGCTATTTCATCCGCTACACTTTTGGCACTTCTACGCCTGTAACTTTGACCATAAACAGCCCTGCTGCACCACTTGCAAGAGTAGGGGCAGCCACGCATGGTATTAATAGAAATGGCACTTGTACCATGTTTTTGTTTCCAAGCATCAAAGTATAATTGAAGATTTACTTTTTTTCTATTTGGAAATGGCAAATCTTCTAAATCTTTTATTTTTAACCTTGCTTCTGTTTTAAAAACTTCTCCATTATTTAAGTAAGCAATGCCTTGTATTTTATCAATGGTGGTATTTTTTTTATCAATAAATTCAACCAATTCTAGCATGGTTTGCTCACCTTCGCCCAATGCTATAAAATCGGCCCCAAAGGCTAAAAAATTAGCTATGTGGTTAGTTACTTCAGGCCCACCTAATATAATTTTACAATGTTTTATTTCTTCGGTTGATTTAATGTATTCAATTATTCTCAATACATTCAGCTTGGTCATTAAGTTGGTATAAATGCCAATTGCATCGGGTTTAAAATCTAGCAAATACGATTTTAGTTTTTCAAAAGATGAAAAAGTAGAGTCAAAAATTTCGTTGCCGTAATTATTTTTTTCGAGATAAGCCGAAATATAAAGGATACCCAAAGGAATATAAGGCCTCATTATTTCTTGCTCTTTTAGGTCCTCGTGTATAAAATATCCGTGTGTAAGTAGTATCTTCATGTTGTTTTTTCTAAATGCAAAATGTAATGATCTCCAAAATTTGAAAAATTACTTATGCCACCAAATAATGAGTCTAAATTTTGGAGTAAATATAATAATACTGGCCATTTTTTCATGGTTTTTTCAAAGTAGGAAGGAGGTATAAAAAGCCCAATCGGTTTCTTTTTAATTATTTTAAAAGACGAAAAAATTGTTTCAAGCTCTTGGTAACTATAGCACCAAGTTTCTTGATAGTTGTTTTCGCTTAAATACGCATAGGCTTTTCTTTTCCTTCTTGTAATTTTTTTCCAATCAAACTTAAACATAAAATATAGGCTTTCTACCAAACAATATTTACCTAATAGAACTACAATCAATTGTCCTTTAGGTTTTAGTAAAATGGCTAAATCTTTATCCAAGTTTATTAACTCTTGTTTCGATAAACAGTTTAAACCAGCAAAGTTAGAAAACACCATATCAAATTGGTCTTGTTGGTACTGATGTATTAAGTTGTTAAAACCACAAATTTCAAAATGCAGGTTTGGATGGTTCTTTATTTTATTTTTGCTTTCAGCAATTGCTATCATTTCACTCGAAATATCAGTTGCTATCACATCAAATCCTTTATCCGCAAGCCACAAAGCGTCATTTCCTGTGCCACAATTAATCTCCAACACTTTTTTTGATTTGGCGTTTTTTATTTCATTGGTAAAAAATTTCCAAACCTTGTTCCGTTGTAATTTACCAATGGTGCTATTGGTAAAATCTGTATCATACGTTTTTGCAATAATATCAAAAGGTGTTTTAGTTAACATATTTAGCTATGCTCCTTTTGGCAATTATGGTCTGTGGAATTCTATAAAACAAAGTAAAAAGTTTGTTCCAATTGTTTAGTTTATAAAGTGCCGAAAGCGCTTGTTTTTTCCTAAACTCATAATGCACATATCGCTGTAGTTTTTTATAAAAATCGGCAGGATAAGTGGCATCAAACATAATAGCCAGCTCGTCAGAGTCTGTCCAGTTCTTTTTATTGTTCATTTGCTCTTTTACTTTTTCATAAAATTTGGTTCCTGGCAGCGGATATGAAACTGAAATGCCAATATCGTGTGGCATCAATTCAAAAAGCATTTTTAAGGTTAGTTGTATGTCTTCTTTGGTTTCGCCACTGTAACCAAATTGCAGGAAAAAACAGGGCTTAATTCCATTAGCTTTCATTAATTGGGTAGCTTTTTTTATTTGTTCAATTTTGGTGCCTTTATCCATGGCATCTAATATTTTTTGCGAACCACTTTCAGCCCCAACCCAAACTTCATCGCATCCTGCCCGGGCTAATGCTTCTACTTGAGTTTCTTTGTTCTCATTCCCTTCCTCTAGCAGCAAGTCCACACGCGATTGAATTTTAAATTTTAAAGCAAGTTTATTGGCTTCTACTAAATTGGCAAATTCCGAAACCCAACCTGGCTTTAAACCAAATATGTCATCGCAAAACCAAATATGGTCAAACTGTAAGTGTTTTTTTAAATATAATAGTTCATTTACTACATTTTGAGGAGAGCGAGAATTATACCTGTTGCCATAAATAGGCTTAGCACACCAATTACATTTATACGGACAACCTCTGGTAGTGGCCACATTCATTGAAAAATAACCAACTCTATTAATCCATGCTTCTTGGTAAGGATTTACATTTAATAAATGCCATGCCGGCATGGGTAAAATATCAAGGTCTTTTAAGTTTTCTCGTTTTTGGGTTTCGATTAATTTAGTATCCTGTAAATACCTAATTCCATTGATGTTGGCAAAATCTGTTTCCTCGTTTTTGAGTTTACTAATCAGTTCGTTTAATGTAATTTCAGCTTCACCAACTATAATAAAATCAACATCTTTGGCTAAATAATCTTCACTGTGGTCGGTGGAGTCAGAACTTGAAATGATAACTTTACAGCCATGTTTTTTTGCAATTTTTGCCATTAAAAATGCAGCCTCTCGCATGTTTGTTAAACACATTTTGGTTAAGTAATTAAAACCATCATCGTAAATTACAAAATACTTAGGCTGCTCTTGCAAAATAACCGCTTCAATTTCGTTTGCTTGTTTGGCAAACATCATATCATAAAAGCTTAATTGATGGTTGTTTTCCAATAAAAAAGCGGAAGCATATAAGGTGGCCAATGGTGGAAATGGTTGCTGTGCTTTCCATTGTTTAGGGTCAAAATTCAGCAAGTACGAATGTGTAATTAAAATATCTACCATGGCTTAAAAATTCAGTTTTATATTGTGTTTTAACTCAAATTCATACACTCCTTTATCTAGTGCAGTTAATACTTTTTTTTGGAAGCTTTGAGGGTGGTGTTTCGATACATATTTTCTGCTTCTTAAGGCCAGTTCAAAGTTTTCTGTTTCCAAATGTTTAAATTTCGATTTCCATTTTTGTATGGTAATTTTCATAAAAAAATTGTCTAGGTAGTCGCCAATTTTATGGTTTAGTATGCGCTCTGTAAATTTTTTAAATGGATTCAATTGGTAGTCAGATGCTGGCCTTTCGGTCAATTCCTTGTTGGGTAAATAATCGTAGGCCCAGGTGTTGTTTTTTACAAATTGATGAAATAATTGGTGGTTATAAGTTGGTATCAATGTTAAAACTTCGGTTGCTGTAAAAATATTTTTATCGGGTATTTCCAAATTATTAGTATCAATAAAGTAATTTACACAAAAATGTTTTCTACTGTTAAATAAAAATATTTTTTTATACAGAATAAGTAATGTTCTAGCTATCCAAAGTCTTTCAGGTTTAGTAATGATAAAATAATCAATATCTCCACTTTCGTCCATATAGCCTTTGGATAAAGAGCCAGATATACAAACACCCACTACATAAGGAAATGCGCCTATTAATTTTGAGTTTTTATAGGCTTTTTGCAAGTTTAACTGAGCATGATTATTTCCAACTAGCCTTTTTTCAACCAATTCTTTGCCATTTTTTAAACAATAAAAATCCCCTATTTGGAAGATGTAATTTTCAAGTACTAATTCGTTTAAATTATTTTTTAAAATTTGCTCATCTCCTTTTGCCATAGGCATAAAATTTATAATTTCATGCATGGTAATTGGGTAATTAAATATATCAAAATATAAAAGTGTTTTAATTATATTACTTTTAAATTCATTCATTCTTTTTGATGCTAATATGCTAAATGGCAAAAATATGATTAATTGCCGCTATGGATAATTTTAAAAATAAAATGACGCTCAGAAACGGTAATTTTACTTTCACACGTCTCAAAATGATAGCCATTTTTCTGAGCTATTGATTTAATCTTATGAATATCACAGTCTTCTGAAAGAGACATTAACACCATACTTTGGGTGTGAATAAATGCCTTTAATTGTAAAAACAGTTTTTCAAAATATTCGAATCTTTCGCCACAGTTCCAAGCCAATTGTTCTGTATTAATTGCTTTTTTGGGGTAATACGGAGGATTTATAATAATGTAATCAAATTGTTGCTTTGCAAAGGAGTCAAATAAATCGCTTTCAATTACCGTAATTGGTTGTCCTAATTGGTTATTATTTTCAGTTAAACCTTCAATGGCTGTAGGGCTAATATCGCTAGCTGTAACAATGGCATTTTTTTTAGCACTTGTAAATGAAATTAAACCACTGCCAGCCCCCAATTCTAAAAGTTTTTTATCTTTTAAATCAAATTGATTTAAGTAATTAATTAACAGTTTGGTGCTATAAAAAAAAGCAGGATGAAAAACGCCCTTTTTTACCAATATTTTTACTCCTTGATACGAATATATTCTATCGTTTTTTAAGTAATATAAAACAATTGGAGCAATAAAAATGGCAATAAATTTTTTAGCAATCAATTTCATTAAAATCCTTGTATTTCGGGCTGCCTATATTGCCATATTTTTTGTAATAATTTTAACTCGTAAGGATATTTGTAAAATCCTGTTCCGTACCTAATTCCAGAAAACGTTTTTATTATTTTACGTTGCATGGAATTCATTCTAATATCGGTGGCGGTTGGGTAATATGCGTTTAGTACGGTTTCAAAGTTTTTAATTTTATCAATCATGGCTGGTGTTAGCCATGGGGTTAATGGGTTTTTGCGTAAGTCAAAATTTTCCCAAGCACCATCTAACCAATCTTCTAGTTTTTGAGGAAACCTAAATCCACTTGCTAATACTTTTTCATACATTTCTGAACCTTCGGTTGGCACAGGACTATATACATAAATGATTATTTCTGTGGCAGGATTTATTGCCTTAATTTGTTTAATAAAATCAATATCAAAATCTATTTGCTTCATCACTTCGGCTTCAGTGTCTGCTGGTGTTCCTAATACAAAAGAGTACTCAGGAATGATATCAAATTTTTTCATACGGGCGGCAAATTCCATTATTTGTTTGCCAGTTTGAGTACCTCCTTTATCCATTTTTTTTAGTACTTCATCATTTCCAGTTTCAGCACCAAAAAATATCATTTTGCATCCTGCCTCTCGCATTAAAGCCAAGGTTTCATCTTTGTACTTGTTTATGGTATCTATGCGGCCTTCACCCCACCAAATCATTCCTTCATCCTCAATTAGTTTTGAAAACTCAATTACTCTTTTTTCCGAAACAAAAAAATTATTGTCGTGAAATTCAATGGCGTCAGCACCCCATTTTTCCTTTATGTATTTAATGTCATCATAAACCCCTTGTGCCGATTTTGCTTTCCACTTTGCATTGTAAATAGGTACTACTGCGCAAAAAGAACACGTAAATGGACAGCCAAAACTACTATGGTATGCCAAGGTTTTTTGGCCTAAATATGTTTTGCCAAGGTATTTTTTCATGGAATACATGGTATCCAATTTATTGTATGGCAATGGTTTTAACTCGTCATAATTTACCAGTTCGGCTTTTTTAGTTTTTACAATTTTACCATCTTCTAAGTAAATTAAATTCTCTATTTCATTTATTGGTAAATTATTATCTAATGCGTTTAATAATGCAGGAAAAGCATAATCGCCAGGGCCATTAATTATATAATCAACATAGCCAGAATTAAGCACTGTTTTGTATTGATTTGATGCAAAATAACCACCCCAAATTATAATGATATTTGGAAATTTTTGTTTTATAATTTCCGAAAAAGGAATAGCTTGCTTCAGTTGTGGACCAGGCATAACCGATAAACCAAAATATTTTGTATCCGTTGTAATACTTGCAAAAATCTTTTCTAAAGGCTCCTTTTCTCTATTTCCATCTATAATCACCCAATCATATAATCCATCAATGGAACCTGCAACTTGTAAAACAGAATTTGGAATCCTATATTTTACATTAGCACTTTTTGGATTAAAAATGATTACTTCGTTTTTTGTATTGTTAGTCAAATTCGTATGTTTTATAAATAAATTTAAAGTTAGCTATTACGCCATTTTTTGTGTTGGCATTATCCATTCCTTTAATTTTTTTTCTAAAGGAAATTTGTACATTTTTCTTTCAATACGCCACCTAGCAATACTTTTAAAAACAGGTATTTTTCTTCTATTAAATGCTAACTGCTGATAAAATTTGAAGTTTTCAATTTCAATTATTTTGCTTTCGCTTATCCAATCACTTTTTTTTGTACTTACATAGTCAAAATCGCTCCACTCTTCTAAAGTATTTGCAAAATTAAATCCTTTTGCAATTAAGTCATCTGCTATTTTATTACCCGGATATGGTTTATAATAAAATATTCCCATGTTAAACTTACTACTCATTTTTCTTAATTCTTTTACCATTGAAAGTGTTGAATTAATACTTGCTTCTGATTCGCCAGGAAACCCAATGATAATGCTAAAATTAATACCAATATCATATTTAATGCATTTATTGGCAGAATCATAAATGTGTTCCAACTTGATGTCTTTTTGAATATAATCAAGCATTTCCTGAGAACCGGCCTCCATGCCTATCATTACTTTTTCTAATCCAGATTTTTTGCAAATTTCCCAAACCTCTTCATCTAACCTAACTCCTTGGTCCGCGCGTATGGTTCCAAACCATGAAATGGGTAACTTTCTTTTAATAAACTCTTCTGCTATGGCTTTTACCCTTTTGCTATTGGTAAAAAAAGTTTCATCTTGAAAATGAACATGTTCAAATTTATACTTTTTCCAAAGGGCTTCTATTTCATCGCCCATTCTTTCTGCACTAAAGCCATACCACCCTCTTTTATACATAAAAGGATCAGCGCAAAACGAACATCTGAATCTACACCCTTGAGAGGAAATGTAATCTAATTGTTTTCTCCCACTTAATTTCATGTATGAAGGTACATCAATCAGGTCGTAATTAAATGCTGGAAACGCATTAATGTCAACCATTGTCCTTTCTGGGTTGGTAACGACTTGGTTTTCCTTGTTTTTATAACTAATTCCTTGCAATCCTTCTAAAGATGATTGCGTTTCAAAACGTTCTAATAGTTCTTTAAAAGTTATTTCTCCTTGTCCTTTAATTATAACATCTATGGAAGGTTCTTTTAGTGTTTGTTCTGGAAATAATGATGGGTGCCAACCACCCCAAACCACTGGAATTTTTGGGAATAATGCTTTAACTTCTCGCGATATAAATTGGGCGTCCTTGATAGGTGCGCCTGTTAAAACTGTGGTGGCAAAGCATACCCCATTATTTGAAAGTGCTTGTTTTATTTTTTCAATTGGGTTTTTCTCAATTCTTGCATCTATGATTTCTACATTATATTTTTCTGCATCCAAATAAGAACCAATTGCAATTAATGCCAAAGGCATAGTATAAAATACTGCATAAGGGTTATATAAAACAACAGTTTTTTTCATTACTTCTTTATGATTCAAAACACTTTTTTTGAATCAGACAATAATAAACATTTTAAGAAGATTTTCCCAAGTTAAGCACATTAAATGATAATTTTACATTGCTATAATTTCACATGTAAGTTTTTATAAAAAGATTAAAACGCACTACAACACCTGCTGCAAGCTGGCAATAAACCACCTGCACTCTTTAAATCACTCCTAAACTTACTAATCACTTTGCTATTCCAAATGGTCTTTAAATTCTCTTGGTATATATTGCCAATTTCTAAATTGTAACACCTGCCATGCGCTGGAATTACTGTTCCGTTCGATTTAATCATGATATTACGAGAAACGTCATTACATCCTTTTCCCATCAAAATCTCTGGCTTTAAATAAAATTTCTTAAGCTCCTCCATTGAGTTTATTTCTGGCGAAAAACTTACAGGAAAAGGATACGATGCTGATTTTACTTGAGAAATTTGATGGAACAACTCATCTAAATTCATTTTGTCTATATCAATTTCTGTTGTATTAGAAAGCGTTGAATGATAGGTGTTACCGTAGGTTTCATTGTGTTTTTCGGCTATATGCAATGGCGTAAAATTGGTATGCATAAATCCCAATTGTTTTAATGGGTATTTTCCAAAAAAATCAGCAAAGGCTTTCATATTGCCAATATTCCATTCGGTAATGACAAAGAAAACCGAAATATCAGGGTGTTTATTTTTGGATAAAAGTTTTTCAATTCCTTCTACAGCCTTTTGGAAAGAATTTTTATTCCCCCTAATATAATTGTGTATTTCTTCTGTTCCATCCAACGAAATAAAAATGTCGTTTACTTCTTTTTCACAAAGCATTTCAGCCTTTTGTGGTAGGGTAAGCGCATTGGTGGTAACGGCTGTAAAAAGCCCTTTTTCTTTTGCGTATTGTAAAGATTCTTCTAAATGCAAATAAACTAAAGGCTCTGTAAAAGCATATCCAATTTTAACTTTTGGAAAGTATAAAGCTGCTTGATCAAATATGGTTTTTATGAGTTCCATGGGCATGTGCAATGGTTTGCTTCCAACCAAGTTTTGCGAAAAATTACTTTCTGTATTTCCATTACCCACATCGCACATTTTACAATGCAGATTGCAAATATTGTTTACTCCCAATACCAGCCATTCTGGCGAATAAAATAAATGCTGGGGATATGCATTCGCATTGATTGATTTAAGTGTATTTATAAAATTCATTTGTGTTATTTCATTTTAACAAATTAACGTGTTCTGTTATGGTAACTATTGTTTAAAATCTTTGTAATAATAATTATAGTTTTCAATAGTTTTTTCAATATCAAAAGGATTCGGAAAATTGGGGTTAAAAGTTTTAGTGAGCATCGCTTGGCATGACTTTACTAAGTCGCTTTTATTATTGGCTAACATCACATTTGGCGATTCGAAAATGCTACCTACTGGAGTAGAAACAACCATTGTTTCTTGTTGTAAAGCCTCGGCAAATATCATCCCGAAACCTTCGTGATTACTTGTATGGAGCATTATTTTTGATTGGGCTAAATGCGCTAAAACTTGTTCATTATTAAGTAAGCCTAATAATTTAATTACATTTTCTAATCCCAAGTCTTTTATTTTTTTTGATAATACTTCCAATTCTTCACCTTCTCCAATAATTACGGCTGAAACAGGAGTGGTTTTATTTACTTCATGTATTACATCAATAAATAAGCTGTAGTTTTTTATAGGAACTAATGAGCCCACACCAATAAAATCAATACTTTTTGGCGCTTGCCCTTTTACTTCACTTTTATTTACCCCAAAGAAAATAACGGGTGTTTCTATTTGATAGTTTTTTAAAAAAACTTGTTGGTGAAAGCGGGAAAGTGTTACCAAATTCATTTTTTTTATTGGTAGTATTTTACAAAATTTGTTTCCAAGCAATACGTCTTGTCCCATCAATGTATTTAGGTGTTTTACTCTTATTATTTTTGCTGCCCAATGTCCAACCAATGCGCACTCTCCAAGCCAAAAACTATGTATGGTATTAATTGGCTCTGCTCTATTTATTCTAATAATGGTTTTTAAGGCTTTTATCCAAAGTAATGGCTTTTGCCACTTGGCAAATTTAGCAAAAGAATATACAGTACAATTGTTCCACTTATAAACGGTATTTGTGGATGGATAATGCAATGTAATAATGCTTATTTTAAAACCTTGATTTTGTAGTGCTTTAAAATACACTTGTAAATAAGGCACACTAATTGTATCAGTCTCATCTCTAGCAAAGCCTGGGGTAATAAAAACGATATGTCGAGGTTTTGAAAGCATTATTTAAAACTTGTTTCGGCTTTTATGTTAAAATTTTATTTGCTGACAAGTATAAATGTCTTCAAACATTTTTTCTCCTAAAATTTCCTTAGGTGATTTGGTGTTTTCAATAATTTGTCCACTTATCCAACCTAGTTTAAGCAAATGATTGTTCACCGAATTGGCGGCCAATTCATGTCCAAGGGGATTCCAATGCGCATCGCAGCACCATCCGAATAAAGGTTCTTGCAATTGAAATTGATCTCTATACTGAATAAAACTTGGGTTTAAATCCAACAGGTCAATTCCAGTTTGATTAATGATAGATTCAAAACGATTATCAGGATAATCAATATTAAAATCTAAAGGTAAATAATCATCTTTTATTTGTTTGGCTATTTCCTTTTTCCAGTTGTAAGTCCATTGAATAGGTCCCGGCACTTTTACAATTAATAATTTACTCCCCACCTCATCGCATTCTTTTTTTAAACTAGCTAAAGACCATTCTGTTATTTTCCACCCATCATTCCATATCTTATTATTGCCTGGCCTATAAACATTATATGCAAAACTAGTTTGATTAAAAAATTCTTCTCCCGTTAGTTTAATCCTATCAGATTTCCATAAATTTCTTAAAGCCCTATATGTAAAACTATTTTTTTTAAACCAACCACTGAAAGTTTTTGAATCATTTTTTCTTATTTCGAAATCATTTACTTCTTTTACTTTATTGCTGTCCACAATGCAACATGGACTATAAAATTCTCCCTCACCTCTTTCTAGGTCGCATTGATTATCTCTTATATCGTTATCCATAAAAAAGAACAAAATGGTTATTTTAGGCTTTTGTGGCTTCATATATTTTCGCCACAATAAAAGCTCTTGATAGGTTCCATAACCACAAACTCCGCCATTCATTACTTTCGTTTTACTAAGAAGTGAAAGTTTTGTAGCCATGTGTAAGCTATCTGATACTGTCAATCCATGCAAAAAAGAATCGCCCAATAATGCTATTTTTATTGGACTATTGGGAAACGAAGGTGTGATTCGCATGCCAATTTCATTTGTTTTTATATGGCTATTTGCAACACAATTTATAATATAGCTCTCATCTTGCAATGGTTCAGGGAAATAACCAAGTTCTTTGTCGCTATTGTAATTTATTCTTGCAGGATATTCCGTATATTTTGATGGGATTAGGCGCAATGTTACTTCAAGCAGTGTTATTAGAACAACTATATTAATGCTAGCCACTAAAAAGTACTTTCTAAACAATGTTGCTTGTTTTTTTTTAATAAATAAATCTTTATTCACAATAATATTCTACACAATTATAATCATTCAAAAAAATTAAAGCTAAAACACAAAATAACAAGAAATAATTGAAAGATTCATTGTCTTAAATTCAAAAAAATGCAATGCGTTCAATCTCCTTTAGGTCATAACTATCGAAACAGCTCGAATTAACAAGTTATATAATCTTAAAAAACATCTATATCTCCAAAAGTAGCTTTGTACTTTTCAGTTGGGAATGGATAGCCAAAATCCAAATAACATAGGGGTAATGACTCAAAACTAGGATAGTATTTCTCAAAATAAGCCTGCTCCTGCGTGCCTTTGCAAGATTGAAAATGAATAGTGCGAATTCCACCCCAAAAACATAATTGTTTGAGCTTTTTCATTACCCTAAGCCATTCCTCCTCATATGGGCATTTCATATCGCCAATAAATAAGTCTCTTGTCACTTTTATCCATAATATTGTCCCTTCAATTTGTAGGCTAAAAACGCCCCTTGCTTGTTTGTAAGCAATCAAGGTATCTTCTCGCAATAATACCGGAAACTCCTCTTTAGAAAAAGAATAAGGAATTTGATAAGGGATTTTGAAGGTTGAAAAGATAATATGCTGGTAAGGCTGATATATTTTTTTGAAGAAAGGAATTTTCAAGCTCAATTTTGCCAATGGCAAAGTACCTACCGCAATCGAATAACCTTGTAGGTAATCAGCCACTTTAAAACCAATTTTTCCTGTTACTATTGGCAAAGAATTCTGGTTGGCATAACCCATTACCATAATCATTCCATTATCTTTACATAGCTGATATGTTTTGCTAGCTATATAGTAAAACAAACCTTTACCCGTATGTTGAGGGTGTGTCATGGAATCAGTGCTTTGTGCAATAATTTGTATTTCATTCTTGTAAGCAATTGATAATCGAGTTGCCCCTTGAAAACAAGCTGCATTGCCTTCTGCATCAAAAGCAAAATATCCTAAAAAAGCATGTGCTGATTCTGGGTGATGATACTTTAAGTAAAGCATATCTTCTTCTTGCTCATTACCCCAAACAGCTTTACTTAAGGCTTGTAAATGTTTAATATTACTCGCATCAAGGCGATCAATGGTATATTCTTTGTATGTTTCTGTCATGCTAGTATTTCCCTTCTATAATGGCAAGTATTTGATTTTGGTACGAAATAAAAGGATTTACACCAAAACGTTCACGCATTTGAGGATGTGAAATATTGCCTATTTTATCTAAAGCCAAGAGCTGGGTAAAACCAACCTTTTCAGCCGCCATAAGTACTTTTTCGTTATAGGTTCCAAATGGAAAAGCAATGGCGCTTACCTCTTTTTGTATTAGTTTTTCTAAATAGTCCTTACTTTTTTGTAGTTCATTAAGGCATTCTTGCTCCGAAAGCACGGTCAAATCGGTGTGAAATACCCCATGAGCACCAATTGTAATAAAAGGATTTTGTCCTAAAAACTTTATTTCCAAATCAGTCAATGTTTGATAATAATCTGGATGGTATGCATGCAAAGGAAAAGGATAGTTGGCATTGAGTTGAGATAAAACCAATTCTATTTCTGCCTGTGATTTTTTTTGCAGAAACTGCTTGACATTTTCTCTTGTATCCTTAGCTAGTAGCTGATTTTTTCTTTTTTTCTGAAAACGAACACCAAGCATATCTATTTCTTTTGGCAAATAAGGAATGCTCAAATCTATTATATCAGGCCATAAAACCTTTTGATTTAAACTATGAATGCAGGTAATAAAAAAAGTGGCAGGCACTTTATATTTTTCCAAAATTGGCAAAGCCCTTGTTAAATTATTTTGATAGCCATCATCAAAGGTCAAAGCAAAGTTCATTTTGTTTTGAGAAAACCGCTCTAAAAAAAAGTCTTCCAAAGAAAGCACATGGGTGTTTTGGGCAAAATAAGATACTTGTTTCTCAAACATGGCCTCGCTAATAAAACGGGTATTATAAGCTGTTGATCCTATTGCATCAATTCCATGATACACCAAAATCACATCTCTCTTCTTTTTTGTTGTAAGCGACCTTCCAAACCCAAAAGTATATCGCATATCATGCCATTTCCATTTGATGCGTTGTGTTATTTTTTGAAGAATGCGCATAATTATTTAGAATCAAAATATTAGGGTTAAAAATTTACAAAACATTGTATTACCTTTTAATTTCGAATCTTCAAAAGTATATCTATTTTGAATTTCTATTGTTGACATTTTTATAAACATATTCATTTATTGAATTTCATACAAATTCCAACCATCACCATAGGACTTTAAAACTTGAAGGTTTCCATTTACCTTTAACTTATTCCAATTAATTAATGGATTCAATCCAATCCATTGCTTTTCTATTTGTGTTGCGTTTAATAGCACCAAAGCCCCTTTATCAAAATTTTCATACTCCTTGTACCAAATATTTTGATAGTCTAATTGAACATTTCTTCCTTTTAATGCAAGATCTATATCAAATGTATATATGGTTTTATTTGGAAAAGCAATTAAATCATTGGCAATTGTTTTTTCTAATTTACTTCTTTGGTAAATAGGTTTTCCAAAGTAACCAATGAATCCAAATTGCAAAACCAAAACACCCATTATTAAACTTTTACTCCATTTACTAGCTGATATTATTTGTTTTAAAACAGGGTAACAAACAATAATTACGAATGGGAAAGAAAGTGCTAAAAATCGTTTGTTTTGGAAGGGAATACCAGCCAAGAAAATGGCATAAGTTAGTATGGATATTAGCATTATATTTTGAAAACGGTTTCCAACTAAAAATTGATATTTTTTTAAGAATGCTAATATGAAAACTAAACATCCAAAAGCAAAAAATTGTGGATGAAAAAAAGAATATAAACAATAAACTAAATTAATCAATTTACTATGTGACTCCCCATTTATGCTGACAAAACTGCTTTTAAATAAATTCAATATGTTCCATTCCGTTAGGAAATTATGCGATAAGAAATTTAAGCTATTGTTTGATCGAATATAAATATGAGGAAGTGAAATGATAACACCAATCAAAACAGAAAACAAAATCATTTTATAGTTTCTTGATTTTAATAATTTGATAAATACTAAAACAAAAAATGATACCAAAATAACAATTGATGCATACCTGGTTTGTAAAGATAGCATACTGAAAATTACTCCTAGCATACAATGTTTGTTTTGAGATTGGATAATAAATTGAATGAAATAGTAAATAGCCATTATTATAAAACTACAAGCCAACATATCACTCATTACTAAAAAACTTTGAAATATAAAAATGGGTGACAATACTAAAAACAAAAATGTAAGAAGGTAATTGGGTTCTTCAGGATAAATAAGTGCAATCATTTTATCTGTGTATATCCAGGTTATAAATGCTGCTGCTAATGAAACCAATTGCAAAGCCACTGCCCCATCATGCACAAAAAAATTAAATATACAACCCAAAAAGGGGTAACCCATTCCCCAAAAATAATCGCCAAGCAAAGTACCATTTGCAAAAAACGAATACATTTCAATGGTATATCTCAAGTATTCATAGGCGTCTTGTCCGTAAAGTCCATCGAATTGCATGGCAATACGGACAATTAAAAATAATAGGATTAAAAATCCCGCTTTTACATAAAAATAATTTTCCCTTTTCATAGTTTACCTATAACTTTATAGCTAAATTGTTTTTTAAATAATACTTATAAATAAAATAAGTGAATAGTTGAGTTATTGCAGCAGCTAAAATTCCGCCTTGTATTCCCCATAATTGAATAAAAACAAAACAAAAAATAAAATTAAGCACAATTGTACCAGCGTTTATAATCATTACTTGTTTTTGCTTTTGTTTTTTAAACATCAAAAATATTTTAAGCATGTAAAAGTAAGTAAACCATCCATTTAAAAAGCCTAGAACATAAATGGTATAAGGAAAGTTAAACTGATATATAATTTTGATTGCAATGTATATCAATAAGGTAGATGCTAAAGAAATAAAAAAGCCATAAATGGTAAACAATCGCTGGAGTTTTGAATAGGTTGAGATAGGGAGTCTGTAAAGATTTTTTACGTAGGGGCCAATTACTAATGCTGGTATTGCTTGTGCGAAAAGCAAAAAACTACTGAAAACTTGGTATTGTGCTATTTCTATTTTTGACGACAACCATGCAACACTTATCATATCCGACTTTTGTTGTAAAACCCCCGAAAAACCTATCATCATAAATGGAAGGAAGGGCAATAAATTTTTAATATTGGGTTTAAATGAAACCTCAAAATTAAAGTATGTTCTAAAATGTACAACTTGGATAATTGTTTTTATTAAATAGCTGATGGTGATGATGAATAAAACATCATGAAACGACAAGTAATCTTTAAAAACAACAAGTCCAAAAACAATGATAATTAATCCAATAATTTCGGTGAAAATACTCACCACAAACTTTCTTGAAAATAAAATAATGGCTTCGAAAGATTGTAAAAAATACCGCAAAATAATCCAACTTGACAAATGAAAAATAGCAATTAAATCGTTGGAAATAAAGTATGTTCCAATCATTACAGGAATCAGAATAAACAAACGATTGCTAAATGACTCCATCCATAAAAATATTTTTTTTGAAGGATTTTCACTAAACAATTTCATTAATGAATCTTTATTACCCCAAGCACAAAACTGATTACCCAAATACATGTATAGTTGTAAAATAGTAATTTGTCCCCACCATTCAGGCACCAATAACCTAATAATAATGGCTGAGGTAAGAATATTTGTTATATTAGGTAAAAACAAATTTGAACTATGCGCAAAGATGTTGGCAGCACGTATAAATTGCTTTGATTTAAAAAAACTCAAATTGTATTTTATAATTATAATTTGTTAGTTACAAATAATATCAAAATTACTTTATAAAACAACGATTTTTTGAAAAAGAATGGAGGAAAAAGAACAAGTAGATTAAACTATTTTGTTTACATTTGGTATTAAAGGTAAAAGTGTCCGTTATTTAATTAGGTCGGGCTCGTAAGGAGATTTTTCTCGTGCAGAACTTGGTGCTTTTATACTTGCAAAGGGAGCCAACTTATCTATTGCGTCTCGGAAATACAATTCACCTAAATAATCAAATTCGGAATGTGTGTGGGTTGGCAATCCTACCAATTTTTCTTTCACACGCTCTATGCTCATGCCCCACTCTAAAGCTAATCTTTCTGCATTGGGTTCCATAAAGGAAATATATAACAACTCGGTATATGTATGGTCGTTCTTTTTTTCAAAATCTAAATCGCTTTGTAGGGTATTCCGGTACTTTTTCAAAGCCAATATATTTCTAGTTACTATATTTTTAAATTGTTCTGAACTATAAAAACCTGGCTCGTCTTTTTGTTCAACAAATATGGTTTGTATGGTTGTTTCATGGCACCATAAACATTTAGCTGGCTTTCCTGCTGATCCTTTTGCAGCAGATAATAATAATCCTGTGCTATCATAAATAGCAAATCTAAATTGCCCATTACGCATTTGTTCAAACACTTCAAATGAAGTAATTGTATAATTTCCATCACTAACCTTTCCATCACATTCATTGGATATATAAGCATCTTTTACATAATCAATATTATTACTATCAGGCAAATCTATAATTCTATCGTAGGTTGAAATGGTAGAATTTGTGGCAACAAATTGTTTGCTATCAAATATTTTGCCTTTTTTAAATCCTTCAAAGGTTTTTGCTACTCCCGTAATGGCATAATAATGATTGGCAGAGTTAAGAGTTAAAGCTACAAACCGCCCTAAATCAATGGCTTCCATTTTTCGGTACTCTTCGCTTTGCTTAAATTGAACTATTAATTTTGCCAACGCTTGTAAATTTTGGTTGCTAAAGCCCAGTTTACTGAAATTTACCTGTAGGTTGTTGTTATTCCAAACTACTCCTTCAATAAAACTATCCTTGGGTAGTTCGGCCCCTAAAAAGCATAATGTCCATAAAAAACCTGTTTCAGCCATTTGTTTGGTTTCTGTTGCATAGGCTTTATTCCATTTTAACTGCAAGGTGAAATTATCATCGCTTACCAACGCTTCTTCCTTGTGTGTGCATGCTTCTAAAACCATGGCTACGCATAAAAGAATCAATAAAATATACAATATACTTTTATTTTTAATAGCCATAAAACGCATTTTATTTATTAAATTCTTTCTTTTGGTTGTTGGTTAAGAATAGCTGACAAATATATAATATTCCAAATACTACCTTCATATTGATGAAACATTTCTAGCCTAATTTATATAATGTATTGCTATAGGTACAAATGGAATTTATATTATTGAAAAATTAAAACCTCAGTCAATAAATTATACACATAAGCTTATGTTAACCAATAAAAATAAATATGCTATACTTGTTGTAATTAAATGAAACAAAAAACAACTTTTAAACCAATTCGCTTCTTCCAGAATTTATTATTAATTGCAATTTCTACTTTTGTTTGTATCCTAATTATTGAAATTGCGTACCGCTATCAGTTATTTGATTTTTACAAATCGGAGTTTAACCATTTAAACAAAAAAACTTTACAAAAAAAGAGTTCTAAAAAAGTATTGGTATTTGGCGACTCGTTTACTGCCGCTGCAAACAGTTATGTAAATATTTTGAACGATAGTTTAAATGATATCACATTTGTTAACGCTGCCATACCCGGTATTGGTGCACAAGAAATAAATTGCCTAGCAAACAATAGAATACAAGAAACAAACCCTTCATTGGTTATTGTTCAAGTATATATTGGTAATGATTTAATTGATATTGAAAAGCCTATTAACTGGGGTACTATTTCTTTTGGAAGAAATTTGTATTGGTTACTTTCCAATCCATTCTATTCCCTTCGGTATTTCAATTACAAATTAGGGCAATTGAAACACGCTTTCGGCCAATCCGTTGAAACAGAATTTCTTAAAACCAATGACACATTCTCCGCTGAAAAAATGAGTAAAAGGGAAAAATTACTTTTACAAGCCGACCCAAACTATTACGAAAGATCAATAAACATAAAACCTGATTTCGAAAACAGATTTACCGTTTTTATAAAACAAATAAATAAAATTACTGCACTTTGTGTAAGTAAAAATATACCAATAAAAATGCTGGTTATACCAGCTAGCTGCCAAGTTTCTAGCTATTATAAAACGAATTTAGAAACTTGCGGAGCCACTTTTAATGATAATAATACTTTTGATTCAAACTATCCTTTTGTAACCCAATTAAAGCAACAAATAAATCCCGCATCTATTGAAGTCATTAATCCATTGCCTTTTATGCAACAAATAGACAGCACAGGCAATAGACTTTATTTTGAAAATGATTTGCACTTAAATAACCAAGGAAATATGGAACTGGCAAAGTTTATGATGTTGCACTTGTAAAGTAATAGCACTTACTCATCTAATTTCAGAGGACAAAAACAATCAAAACTCACACCGCATAGTTAATTTTTTAGACCCTTCTTCCAATTTAAGTATCGGTATTTCAGCATTAGAAATCTCATTTCAAGTGTCATGCGAATATAAACCCAGATACTAATCCTATTTACTTGCTTAAGTTGCTTTAAAGTTTCAATATAATCTCTAAGAGGGTCTATTTTAAATTGACTTGTATAACTGTTGGTATTATGTTTGGTTATATAAACTAAACAATCATTTACTACCACAATTTTTTGTTTGGCCATTAAATGGACAATAAAATCACTTTCTGGAACAGCCAATTTTTCATTAAACCACTTATTATGCAAGGCATCAAACTTCTTAAACAAAAATGTACTTGGGTAAATAGCGTATTTATTCAATACAAGCTGGTTAAAAGCATCCCAATCTTTCTCCGTTTTTATATGTTTATAGTTTTGAGTAGATAAAACATTACCCTGTGTATCCACCATATAAAAGCCAGTAAAACTCAATGTAGCGTTTTGCTTTTGCATGGCATCTAGCTGTAGTTCTAATTTTCTTGAATGCCAATAGTCATCAGAATCAAGCATGGCAACGTAAACACCCTTACATTCCCCCATCGCAATATTCCTTAATCGGGCTATATTTCCAATTTTATCCATGTACATATAATTAACCCTATTATCTTGGTATGCTTCCATCATTTCTCTGGTACCATCAGATGAGCCATCGTCAACTATTACAATTTCCAAATCTTGAATTGTTTGTGTAAGCGCACTTTCTATGGCTCTTTCCAAAAACTCCCTACGATTACATGTAATAATTGCGATGCTAACTAACATACTTTTTTGATTGTTGTTGTACATAAAATAGAACCACAACATTAGATAAGCAAACCGAAGTTAATGCTCCTTCTATTCCCCAATTAGGAATTAGTATCGTTCCACTCATTATATTTACCATTGCTGCTATAGCAAGTGCCATATTAATTTGTTCCATTTTTTCAAATCTGGTAAGCATAAAAAAATACATTAAATAACTGCTCGCTATCATGCTTGTTACACCAATTAAAATTACCTGCATTACACTTACTTTATACTCAAAAACTATTGGACAAACAATATAAAAACCAAGCAATAAAACCACCACAAAAACCAAACAATATATAAAGTATGCACGTTGTAGCGGTCTAAATCTATGCAATGGCATTCTGAAAATTGCTTTGCTCCTTACTGTTGTGATTGAACTAATTGCTACAAAAATTAAATTACTAAATGTATTTAAAATATGGTATTGTGCTATTAGCTGTTTATCGTAAGCAAAACTGCTGAAAATATATAAATCTGCTTTACTCATTACAAAACCAATAAAGCCGCTAATGAAGAAGGGGGATATTTCTTTAATGCTTGAAATCAACTGAAGCGGTTTACGCTTATAATGCTCCAAGGCCTTGAAAAAATATTGATAGCTACCTATTTTTATACAATCGCTTACTACCATATATGCAAGTATATGAATAGGCTTTAATGCACCTAGAATATTGCCTAAAAAAACCAATAAAATGATAACCACAAAACCACCCAATTCCACGTAAAAAGACTGCTTAAAAGCCTTTTCATAAACTATAAATCCTTCAAATGTAGCTGCAAAAACCCTGAGTAATATGATGGACAACATCATTACCTTCTCCAATATATTTATTTGAGGTAACAACAAAACAATTAAACAGGTAATTACACTCAGTAACAATCTAACTGTTGTGTTATGCGATAAAATTAACCACATACTCCTTGGATCTTTACTAATGGTTTTAACCAAAAAGTCTTTAGTTCCTGTATTGATAATCATAACAAATAAAGT
>JBGSBN010000033.1:0-22698 GCA_041730515.1 Methylacidiphilales bacterium
TTGTTGGGAAACTAAATGAACTTAAATCGATATTTACACCCATAAATGTGCGTATTGCATTGATGTTTGTTCTTGTAGTTAATGTAGCACTAGGAGTTGCCATTAAAATGTTATTTGTTAAAGTTGGATTATTTCCAGAAACAAAATACGAGTTAAAGTCTGATGCAGGTATAAATAATGGAGCGTTTGCAGCAAATGGTGAAGTAGGTGATAAAACAGTTACTGCATACATATTACCTGAAGTAACTCTATTAGCTGTAACACCAAAAATATTATTTACACTAGAAATACCGCCTCTAATATTATTACCCAAATACAAAGCAGTGATACCACTATTTGAACTAAGTATATTATTACCACTCATATTAATGGTATTATTTACTAAAGTTGCCACGTTTGTAGCAGTATTCGCAATAGTAGCATCTATTAATATACCAGTTGGGTTATTAACACTAATTGGTGTACTTGCTCCAATTGATAAAATATTGGAAACATGATTATTTAAAAATAAATATCCTCTTGCTCCAGATGCCGCAGATAAGTTTGCTCTAATACCTATACAACTTTGACCACTTGTAGAAATCAAATTATATATAAAGTTTTTAGAAACGGTAACACCAAAATTAGGATAAGGCACAGTTGCAGGTAATTCATTTACATCTATACCTCTAAAACCATTTGATATTGAGGTAGTTGGTAAACAATTTCTAATGATATTTGAATCAATCACAGCGTTTTCAACACCATTTACATAAATACCAGCTTGAGAGGCAGCACCACCAATAAAAGTAGTTGGTAAAGTTCCTCCTGGTGCAATTGTTCCACCAATGGTGTTTTTAGAAATCAATAAATTAGTAATTCTATTGGTAATTACTCCAGGGGCAGTTGCTCCAAAAGCAGGATCGGTGCCAGCAGGGTTAGCACCAGAACCTCTAACATGGATTCCGTTTCTTACTCCTTGAATTAAGTTACCAGTAATGGTAATATTACTATTTGCTACAGATCTTAATGTATCGTTTTGATTTGGAGTAACCGATGATAAGAAAGGAAAACCATAATAAATACCAGCAAATGTGTTAATAGCAGTATTGGTAGTATTACCTAAAATATTTACATTGCTAATCACAATATTTTGGCACGAAGTATCAGAAGGAGTAATTGCAATTACCCTTGAATTTGTATTTGTCAAATTACTTCTGAACATAATTGTTAAATTTCTTAGATCTTTATTTGTACTTGACAAACCGTCTAAATTTACATTTCTAGCTCCGTTAAATCTAATAACAGATGAGTTGTTTAAATTAAAAACATTTGGAGTCCAAATTGTATCTACCACACCTACTGCAGGCCTTATGGTAACTCTGTATAATGGGTCAGAACCGGGGTAGTCCGTCAAAGCTGGAATCCAATTGGTTTCTCTAGGGTAACCTGTGTTAATTTGTAAAGTTAAATTGTTTTGAGTACCAGCGGTAATTCCATAAGAGTTTAAATAAGTAACTGCCTCAGCTAAATCTCTAAAAGAACCAATATTAGGAGCTGTGATTTTTGGTGGATTTGAATTTCCATCAATATTATATGTAACACCTGTTCTTAATGCAGAAGGTAAATTTAATGAATCACCAGCCCATTGGTGGCAACCAATTGATGTAAATCTTCCTAAACCTGAGCGAGGGTTGCCCAATATATCGTCAGTAATTTTGTTTAATATAGAGTCACTGATGGCTCTACTATAAAGTGACAAAGTATTTAAAGCATAACCTCTATTGTACGTTCTATTTGACACTCCATTAGTAATGGTTAGTAAAGTATCGTTGGTAAATGGCGGAATAATTCCAAAACTATTTGAGTCAGATAAACTGTAAAGTCTATAGTTTTTTAAAGTAGATATATTTCTTACTAAACCATTTCTAATAATACCAGCTACAAATGCATATCCACCACCAAGCGTATTCGTATAATAATTATTGAAATTTGAATAAGACATAGGGTTAATATTATTAGCAGCAATAACAATTACAAAATTTTGATAGCCAACAGTATTAGTTATAGTTCTGCCAAATCTATTTGAAAATGAATTATTCAACATATCTATTCCACCTGTTGTTCCAGATCCGGTAACTAAACAAGCAGAAACAGGCGATAATCCTGAACTAGACGCCATGGTATCGCCAACTAAATTAACTGAATTAAATAAAATTTCTAAACCAACGTAGGTGGTATTGTTATCAATTAACATACCCGCTGTATAAGTTCCAACGTTGGCAATACTTGTTCCACCAGAAATAGAGGCAATTCTTGAGATAGAGTTATTAGCAATCAATAATCTTCTTGAGGTAGTGTGAGTACCTAAACTTACACGAATACCTGTAATACCTCCACTCACTTGGTTGGTAAATAAATTATAAATTTGATTTTTAACTACTCTAATATTGGAATCTAATGCATTAGTATTACCATCTGTGGCTAATCTAATTCCAGCAAAACCATTATTAACATTTCCAACAAATAATGGTAATGTATTTCTTACCACATTTCCTGAAATAGTTGAATTTGCAGCAGTTTGTAAATAAATACCTGATGAATTAGCTGCAGCTCCACCTATAGAAGCTGAATTAGCTGCATTGATTGGATTGGTGTAATCACCAATAATGTTATTGATAATATTAATACCAGTATCTTGAGAAGGGAATGCTGAAATATTGGTAGGGAAGCCTCTGTGGTAAATACCATTTTGAACACCCATTATTAAATTGTTTGTATAACTAACATTATAGTTAGTTCCTAAAATTGCGTTAGAAGGAGTTGAACCTGAACCTCCAAAATAAATACCAGCAAAAGTATTAATTGAAGTTGGAGTTGTATTTCCAACAATAACACAATTCCTAACTGACACATTTCTAATCCTACTTCCAGCAGATGGGATAACATCTACCACCTTTACTGTAGTGGCTGTAGAAAAACCCATTTGGAAAGTGATATTTCTTTGACCTGAAGTTCCAGCGCCATCAATTGAGAAATCGGTACTACCAAAAATTCTAAATAAACTACCTGTACCAGAAATGGTGGCAGAAGTTCCAATGATGAAGTTTAAACCAGCATTAGGCTTTAACACCACAGGACGAGTAGCACTCATGTTAGGATAACCGGCACCACTTGAAAGACCTACTTGAATAGCAGTTGGCTCTACACCTGTATAACCTTGATCCAGTAAAATGGTAACAGTACCCAAAGGCTGTGTTACATCAATACCAACGGTATTTAAATAAGTAATAGCACCAGAGGTTCCAGCACCTGTTAAATTGACAAAAGTGTCAATTGGAGCAACTTGGTCGAGTAGACCATTTACTACATAAGTTTTACCACCTGCAAATCCTTGAGCATAGGCACTACTTGCCGAAAGCCCAACAAATACAGCCAAGTATAAGCTTATCTTGATGTAAAAGTTAGTAAATTTTGTTTTCATATATTCCTTTTTTTTAGTTAGTTTTTATAAAATTGAGTTAGCTAATGTAGTATTTCAAATCAAATAAACAAACATTTGAACATAAAACTAACAATTTTTTTATTTTTTATACTGATAATAAACCTTTTGTGGTTTTTCTTTTTCGCGCCAAACAAAACCGCGTAACCTTAATTCTTCGGGTTTTAATTCATCTAAAGGATACATGAAGCCTTCAGGATTATTTATAAAAATACCTTTACTAATTTTTTTATTGGCAAAATAAAATTCCATTTCACTACAATCAACTTTATTGATTCCTATGTAATTAACGCTGTCTTCCTTGGCATAATATATACTTTGTCCGTTTCCATAAACCCTTAAATACTTAATATTATTACTATCTAAAAAACCCTTCATGTTTTTGCCTTTTACTTGGTTGTAATGAAGCCCCTTTTCATTCGAAATTAAAAAAGAATTGTTCCGTAAATGGAACGAATCAAGTTTATTGCTATTTATAAAAAAATGAATGGTATCAGCAGTTATTTGGTTCACGCCATTCCAGATTATGGGTGAAGAAAACATGGATAAAGTAGAATCTGTTTTTGCATAAACCAAACTGTCACACACACCTTGTATATCAGATTTAAATATTTTTACTTTACGATATGCTTTTATCAATTCTTTTTGCTTCAATTTCTTATCTGCTTGAAATAAAAACAAAGTATCTGCGTATAAAAACATACTGTCCTTTTTATGCATAATCATTAAACCATAAGGATTTTGAGTTACAAAGGTTTGTTTAATTTTACCATTCATTACACCAAAATTACCATAAAGCGTAATGTTTTGAACGGAATCAAACAGTTCTAAATTACGGTATGCACGTCCAATATTATTTTTTCTATCATAATATAAACTATCTGCTTTTAAAACTTTATTTTCTGTATATAAAATGGCATTTTTACTAAACTGACTGACTTCCTTTTTGGTATCGTACCAACCATTTTCACATACAATCTTATCTTTTGAACTTTTAATTACTGTTGGCCCATAAAAATAGGAAACCTTGGTTACGGTATTATACATTAAAGTATCGCTTTTCATGCTGTAATCAGGATTGATAAGCACAACATTTTTCTTGAAAAAGAAATTTTTAGTTCTACTTTGATAATAACCTTGCTGACTCGTTAAATTATTTTTATCTGAAATAATCAAACCATTGTTTAAATAATAACCAATATTATTTACCATATCAAAATCTAACTGATTAGTAGTTAAAGTCATTGATTTATCAAACATTTTTACATTACCTTCCATAAAAGCATGCTTTGTATTACCATCGTATTTAAGGTAATTACCTTCCATCCTAATGCTATCATTATGGTTAATACGCACATTGCTATAAGCTTTTACCATGTTTGAATCATCGTACAAAATAGCTGAATCGCAATACATTAAAGTATTTTCTTGTTTTAAGATTACGTTACCCGAAAGTTTTTTTGAATTACCCAATTTGGTAACTTGTCCTTCAAATAAATCAGCCCCAATAATTTCTACTTTACTTTTGGTTTGGGCTAGTAATAATTGACTCATTGCAAAAAGTACAATGAGAATTTTAAATTTAGTGGCAATATATTGCATGGTTCAAAACTATTAAATTTTTAATTACAGCATAGCTTAAATATCATATTATGCTTAAATAGTTGTAAAATTACACCATAAATTATACCAAATTAAATATTACATGATTGAAGCATTTCAAAATTTTATAAAAAAAGAAAGCTTAATAACTGATAATGAAACAGTTTTGCTCACTGTAAGTGGTGGAATAGACTCCATGGTTATGCTGCATTTATTTATGAATAGCGGTTATCATTTTGAAGTGGCACACTGTAATTTTGGTTTAAGAGGGAATGAAAGCGATGGAGATGAAGCACTTGTAAAAAAAACTTGTGCTGAAAATAAAATTACCTTTTACACCAAAAAATTTGACACTAAAAAATACGCTGCTGAAAATAAAGTTTCTACTCAAATGGCTGCGCGTGAACTCAGATATAATTGGTTTAATCAACTTTGTAAGGAAAACAATTTTCAATTAATTGCTACTGCACACCACCAAAACGATGTTGCAGAAACCATGTTAATCAATATAACAAGAGGAACTGGCATTAGTGGACTACATGGCATTTTACCTATAAAAAATAATGTGATTAGGCCTTTGCTTTTTGCCAATAGAAACCAAATTAAAGCATACGCTAAAGCAGAAAACATTTCATTTAGAGAGGATAGCAGCAATAAAAAAACAGAATATTGGCGCAATAAAATTAGGCTTGAAGTAATTCCGAAACTGGCATCTTTAAATGAACAGGTAATTGGTAATTTTTATGAGTTAAGCAATAAAATAAGAATAGATGAACAATTACTTAATGAAAAACTGAACGACCTAAAAAAAGTTTATGTTAAAAACCAAAAAGGTTTACTTTATATAGACCTTAAAGTTAAACAGCACTATGCTTCAAAAACCATATTATTTAATGTGTTAAATGAAATTAGTTTCACAGAAAATGATGTTCTGCAATTAGCTGAAAACGACCATATTTCAACTGGTGCTATTTTCGATTCAAAAACACATCAGTTATTGGTGGATAGAAAATACTTTGTAATAAAAGAAAGAGAAGTTGAAGTTATCAATCAAACCATTGAAATTGACAAAACCACTGTTCAGGTTCAAACCAATTTAGGTATCATTCATTTTGAAACTTTAAGCGAATACCCAAAAGTATTTGAAAAAAACTGTTTGTACTTAGATAAAGATAAAACAGGAAACGAGTTTATACTACAAACTTGGCAGCAAGGAGACCGCTTTAAACCCCTTGGTATGCAAGGCACTAAGCTGGTCAGCGATTATTTAATTGATAAAAAAATTAACCAATTTGAAAAAGAAAAATGTTTGGTTTTAACTAATAAAAATACCAATCAAATAGCAGCAATAATTCCGTACCAAATTAGCAACGATTTTAAAATTAATGAGGATACAAAAAGTATTTTAAGAATAGCTATAAAATAAAACTTACAACCTTCCATTATGAGCCAAAAGACCATCTTTAGTAGCTAAATAACTGTAAGCATGCATATCGTCACTATCAAAAATAAAGCTTTTTACATAATCTTGTTTTTGTTCATCAAAACGCATGGCAACCACCATTTTTTTGGCAATCAAGTGCTTTAAACAATCGGCTACAATTTTAGGTGGCGCATCTACTTCTTCTAGTATTTTGCTAAATGGTTCTACAAAGTATAAAACGTTTAAAATATCAAAATCTATTTCGCTCAATTCGTATTGCATAAAAATTTATTTATGGGTTCTACCCTTCCAATTATAAGTTCCAAAATTAGCCCAAATGCCAATAATAATAACATATAAAACATGAAATATTTCGGCAAGAGGTAATAATAAAATAAGTTTAGTTTTACCAAAAAGTTTTAAAATAGTTACTAAAAAAATACCTTCTATTAGCGTTTTAAATATTATTTGATTTAAAGCTAAATGCCAATCAATAAAAAGATTTACAACCATACTAATATTATAAAAGTAAGCCATAATAAGTATAAAAGTAATATACCTATTTTCGTATTTAGTACTTTTACTAACCCATCGTTTGCGTTGTTCAGTTAGTTGACTTAAAGTACCATTTGCACCTGTTAAAACTATGGCTTCTTTTTGGTGTATAAACTGAACTTGTTTGGGATATTTTTTAAAAAATTTATGCATTAAAAATTCATCATCGCCACTGATTACATGCATATTATCAGCATAACCATTTACTTCAAAAAAAACCTTTTTTTCAAATATTAAATTGGCTGCACTACACATGTTTGGATATTTCAACTCCATGGCCGCAGCCCCAACTCCTACTAAGCCTGCGAACTCTAATGCTTGTAGCTTTTCAAATATATTTTTTGTAGCAAATTCAACAGGAGCATAAACCATTTTTGCATTAGAAATATTAATAAATTGATTGATTGTTTTTAGCCAATTAGTTCCTCTTGTACAGTCGGCATCAGTTAAAATAATATAATCGAATTTTGCTTGTTCAATGCCTTTATTAATGGCTTGTTTTTTGTTATTTATTTTATCAAAATCAGCTAAATCTATTATAGAAATGTTGTCCCGATGCATCGGGATTGAATTTTGAATTTTGAATTGACTGAGAATTTCTAATGTATCATCTGTTGAATGGTCATTGATTACAATGATTTCAAATTTATCTGAAGCATAATTTTGTTTGATAATTGACTGTAAACATTGACTAATAAATCCTGCTTCATTTCTAGCTGAAATAACCACAGAAAAGGTATTTTGAACATTAGAAGTAGGTAACTTATTTTGCCTCTTAGTACGCAAAATTATAGCCAATAATCCTACATAAAAAAATGCTATCAAACAGCAATAAAAAGCAGTTAAAAAGTATGAGGTTATTGTCCAATAAATCATTTAAAACTAAATTTATGTTTTAAAATAAATACCAAACCCAAAAGTGCTGGCACCATCATATTAATTACCCAAAGTGAGTAAGCCGAAAGTAAAACACCTAAATCAAAAGCGTGGTTTCCATTGCTTAATTCGCCAAATACAAAAAGAGCACTTGCGCCACGTAAGCCAATATCTAGCAGGAAAAAACTTGGCACCACCGATTGAATACAAAAAACCGCAATTACTCCAATAAAACAATTTGCCAAACCAACCTGAACACCAAAAAATTGAAGTAAAAAAACATATTGGAATAAAAAAACAGTGTATCGCAAAGCAGAAATCAGTAAAACTTGAGTTAGTTGTGTTTTGGTATAAGCTTTAAAAACAACTACATATTGCTCAATTTTAGAGAAAAATCGAAATCTTGAAAGTGCATTGTAAACAAAGTCAATTCTGATAAAACCAAAAATTACTACTGTGTGCATGATTAAAAATGCAATGGCAATGTATTTCCAATAAATGTAAACATAAAAATCGGCCTTTGATAAAAAGGCAAGTAATGCATACATACCAAAAATAGCTGTAACCAAAGACTGGGCAGTATGGCCAATAACAGTAACCAACGAACCTTTAATTTTATTAAGTATTTTCAGGTGAATAACTCTTCCAGCAAAATCACCAATTTGATTTGGGGTTATAATACTTAAAGTAACGCCAGAAAATACTGCCTTTAAAGCATCTAAAAAATTGATTGCTTCAAATTGATTAATTAATAATTGCCATTTTAAAGTTTCTAAACCCCAATTGGCAAATAATAAAATAATGGCGAGGCTTAAACAAATGGAATTTTTTATAGAAAAATCGAAATGAAATAAAGCAAACTTTTCGTCTATTTGATAGGCTATCAATAATTTAAAAAATATAAAGGAAATTGTAAAAAAAGCCAATGCTATTTTTAAGTAAGTAATCCATTTTTTATGTGTAAGCCAAAACTGTTTCAAGCCAATATATATTTGCCTTTAAGGCAGGCAATTTATATAATTTTATTTGATTGCATTTGTTTTTAAAATATATTTGAGTTTTTAAAATCGAAATGAGTTTTTTATTATACCTATTTTTAGGCATTGCATTAATATTTTACGCCAAAAATTTACAACAAAAACAAATAGTATTGCTGAGCGATGAGTTTAAACTACAGTTATTTAAAATGTTTGAAAAACGAAATAATTATAGCTTGTATTTTAGTTTACTGGTAATGGCGGCATTTTTAATAATTATGTGGCTCAATTTATTTGATTTGCACTTAACCTTACTTGCGTTTGCATTTGTAAATATTATAGCTGTGGCCATTCCGTTAAATATAAATTACAATAAATTGGTAAAAGCAAACTTTCCAGTTGAATTTACTAATAATTATATAGTTACTTCCGCTCTTCGGGTTTTTGGCTCAATTATTATTTTTTCTTACATTTTTTTAGCCGATTAAAATATTTTGTTAGAAAACGAAAATATAAAAGAATTTGATAGGATAATTCTAGGTATTGATCCAGGAACATTGGTAATGGGTTATGGCATTATTGGCATCAATAAAAAACAAGTTAGTTTAATTACTTTAGGCGTAATTCATTTAGAAAAATACGATGACTATGCCATGAAATTGAAGAAAATTTTTGAGCGCACCATTGGATTAATTGACGAATTTAAACCCGATGAAATGGCCATTGAAGCCCCATTTTTTGGTAAAAACGTACAGTCTATGTTAAAACTTGGAAGAGCGCAAGGAGTTGCCATTGCAGGCGCCATGAGCAGAGAATTAGCTGTAAATGAGTATTCACCAAAAAAAATCAAACAATCAATTACGGGAAATGGAAACGCTACTAAAGAACAGGTAGCAGGCATGTTAGAGCATATTTTAAAATTTAAGTACGACTCCAAGTTTTTAGATGCAACAGATGGATTAGCCGCAGCTTACTGCCATTTTATGCAAAAAAACTTAGGTATTGAAACTGCTAAATCCAAAGCCAAAATTCCCGCTAAAAAGAAGGCAACTAGTTGGGATGCATTTGTAAGCAATAACCCAACTAAAATTAAGAAATAGGATAATTATTCCACTAATCATTTTTTACCCATGTTTTCAGAATAAAAATATTGAAAACCTTTGTTGTTTTGATATATTTGCTATTGAAAATGAGAATCCTTTATTCAACTATATTTCTAATTTCATTGTTTGCCTTTGGCAATAAAAGCTTTGCACAAAATAAAGATGAGCAATTGGCTGCCCAATTTTTTGCAAATGCGGAGTACGATAAAGCAGCCGATTTATACGAAAAACTTTTGAATAAAAACATCAGCTCGTTTTACTTTTACGACAATTTACTACAATCGTTAATTAAACTAAAACGCTTAGATGATGCAGAATCATTATGCAAAAAAATGTTTAGAAAAACTGCATCGCCTTACTTCTCGGTTGATATTGGTTTTATAAATAATTTAAGCAATAAGCCCGAAAAAGCTAATAAACAATTTGATGAAGTAATTAAAAAACTAATTCCTAATCAAGATAAAATACAGGAAACAGCCAACGCATTTGAAAAAAGAAACGAGACCGAATACGCCATAAAAACCTATACAAACGGACGCAAACTTTTGGGCTATAATGCCGTTTTTAATAATGAACTTGGTGCCTTATATGCCAAAACCAAGCAAACTCAGCCAATGATTGAGGAGTATTTGAACAGTGTAGAACAAAACCCTATCAATAGTGAAGAAGTTCAAGGCTTACTTCAAAACAATATTTTATTACCAACCGATTTTGAATTACTAAAAAATGGGCTCATCAAAAAAATAAAAGCCAATACACAAACTGATGCATTTTACGAAATGCTTATTTGGTTTTATGTACAACGAAAAGATTTTGACAATGCGCTGATACAAGCCAAAGCCATGGATAAAAGGCTCAAAGAAGAAGGCCGTAAAATGATGGATTTAGGCTATTTGGCCATTAGTAACGAAAAATATGATGCAGCTATTAAACTATTTAACGAAGTAGTACTTTTAGGCAACAATAAAGCTTATTATTTAGCAGCAAAGTTGGGCATTTTGGAAGCTAGCGATAAAAAACTATTGAGCAATGCCAATTTAAGTTTATTGGATTTACAAAACTTAGAAAAAACCTATTTGGCTTTTTTATTAGAAAACGGAAAAACATATTACACAGCGCATAGTATGCGCGATTTAGCAAAACTATATGCATACTATTTAAACGATGTAGATAAAGGAATAATTTGCTTGAGCGAAATATTAGAGTTAGCAGGACTTGAAACCTACTTTAAAGCAGAATGTAAACTTGAACTTGGCGATTTATATGTAATTAAAGGTCAACAATGGGATGCCATGCTGCTTTATGGACAAGTAGATAAAGATTTTTTGGAACATCCATTTGGACAAGAGGCCAAACTGAGAAATGCAAAATTGAGTTTTTATTTAGGTGAATTTGAATGGGCAAAAGCGCAATTAGACATTTTAAAAACAGCCACTACTCAACTGATAGCAAACAATGCATTGGAACTTTCATTATTGATTCAAGATAATACTATTGACTCGAACGAAGATGCCTTGAAACTTTTTGCCAAAGCAGATTTAAATTACCAACAAAATAAATTTACTGAAGCTTTTCAAACACTAGATTCCATAACTATTTTGTTTCCTAAACATGCATTAGCTGATGATATAGCCTTTAAAAAAGGTCAAATTTACAGTAAACAAAAAAAATATGATGAAGCTATTAAGCAATACAATATAGTAATAAATGAATACGGAAGCGATATACTTGGCGACAATGCGTTGCTTAACTTAGCTACCATCTATGATAAAAATTTAAACAATGCTGCCGAAGCAAAAAAACAATATGAGAAATTTATTGAAACTTATGGCAGCAGTATATTTATTAACGAAGTTCGCAAACGTTATCGTCAGTTAAGAGGCGATATATTAAACTAAAAAATAAACCAATGATAGTATATAACGTAACCATCAATTTAGACGATAAAATCCATGAGGAATGGGTAAAATGGATGAAAGAAAAACACCTGCATGATGTGATGGCAACAGGAATGTTTACCAGTTATAAATTTTTAAAATTACTGAGCAAACAGGAAGATGAATTAGGCGAAACTTATGCTATACAATACTTTGCGCCAAGTATGGAACATTACGAACGTTACCAAGCCGAATTTGCGCCTCAGTTACAAAAGGATGGTCGCGATTTATTTGGAGACCAATTTCATGCCTTTAGAACCTTATTACAAGAAGTATAAATAAAACAAAACTATTTTATGAAAGCAATTATTCCTGTTGCAGGAATTGGCACTCGTTTGAGGCCACATACACATACACAACCAAAGGCTTTAATTCCTATTGCAGGAAAACCAATCTTGGCACATATTGTAGATAATTTAATTGATGCAGGTATCACCGATTTTATTTTCATAATTGGTTATTTAGGCGATAAAATTGAAGAGTACATACAAAAAAACTACCCAAATGTAACTACCAACTTTATTATTCAAACCACAGGTAAAGGAGTTGGACATGCCATTTGGTTAGCCAAAGAAAATATTTTAAAAGACAACAGTGAAATATTGATTGTATTTGGAGATACCATAGCCGATGTAGACTTAAAGAAAGTAATTGCTGAACCACACAATATGCTTGGAATTAAGAAGGTGGATGACCCTCGCCAATTTGGAGTAGCAGAAGTAAACAACGATGGTTATATTACCAAGATGGTAGAAAAACCAGCCATTCCAAAATCGAATTTGGCTTTGGTTGGTATTTATAAAATAAAAGATAGCCACGCATTATTGGAAGCGTTAGATAATAATATCAGTCAAAAGAAAACTACTCATAACGAATATACTTTAACTGATGCCATGATGAATATGATTGATCATGGTATGAAGTTTAAAAGTTTTGATGTAGCCAATTGGTTTGATTGTGGCAAAAAAGATATTTTATTAGATACCAACTCAACCTTATTGAAGCGTTTAAATTACGACACCAGTAAATACAAGTTTGAAAATACCATTATTATTCCGCCAGTATTTATTGGCGATGACTGTAAAATATCGAATTGTATAATTGGACCAAATGTATCGGTAGGCGAAAATGCTATATTGAACTATGGAATAATAAAAGACAGTATTATTGGTCCGTACGCCCAAATTGAATATGCCATATTAGAAAAATCGCTAATTGGAAACGATGCCACTCTTTGCGGAAATAAACAAAGTTTAAATATTGGCGATAGTACAGAAATAAATTTTGGGTAGTTAAAAATTTATGGCTTAATAATTGCAAAAAGAGTAAAAAACTCAAAGAAGTTGACAAAGAAAAACAATAATTATATTAATAATAGCATTTGGATGCTAGCCGAAAAGGCCTCAAGAATTATTTCAGGAATTTTGGTTGGTGTACTAGTAGCCCGATTTTTAGGTAAAGAACAGTTTGGTATCATAAGCTATGCTTTGAGTGTGCTAAGTATTTTTACTGTATTTTCCACCTTAGGTTTAGATGGAATTGTGGTGAGGGAATTGATAACCGAAAAAGATAAAAAATACGAAATATTAGGAACCACCTTTTGGATGCGTTTTATAGGTTCGTTATTAGTGGTTTTATCAGCTACTTATTACTCATCTATGCGAGACCCTAGCGATAGTACTTGGATTGTGTTTTTAGTTTCAATTGCAGTTGTTTTTCAATCCTTTAGTGTCATCGATTTCTACTTTCAATCGGAAGTAAAAGGTAAGTTTACCGCAATTATTCAAATAATTACTTTGGTACTTTCAGCCATTGTAAAACTGGTGTTGATTTATTTAGAAGCGCCTTTAACTTGGTTTGCAAGTATGGTTATGTTTGAAGCTGTAGTAACTGCCATTAACCAATTATATTTTTATAAAGTAAACCAACAAGAAATTAGTAAATGGAAATTTACCTTAACGGAAGCCAAACGTTTATTATCTCATTCATGGCCAATTATTATTTCAGCCTTTATGCAAATGATTTACCAGCAAGCTGATAAAATACTGATTGCACGTTATTTACATGATATGGGAATGGTTGGTCAATATTCGGCAGCTACCCGCATAAGTGAAGCATCGTTTTTTATTCCAGTAGCACTTTCAGCGGCATTATTTCCTGGAATTATAAATAATAGACATAATAAACCACTGCAACTAAAACGCTTAACACAAATTTATTCATTAATGATTTGGAGCGCTATTTTTATTTCGATTGGAGGCTATTTACTAGGCGATATAGTAATAGGATTTTTATACAAAGATGGCTTTCCGCTTGCGCCCGAAATTTTTAAAATACATATTTGGATAACCATACCTGTGTTTTTTGGAACTGCTTGGGGCTCTTGGTTATTGGCGCTCAATAAACAAAGATTAATTACTATTTATCAGGTTTTTGTGTTAGTAATCATTTTAGCTTTAGAAATGTATATGATTCCAAAATATGGCATTAAAGGAGCCGCATACAGTGTGGTATTTGCTTATTTATGCAGTTTATTTACCATTATGTTGGTGTATAAACCTAAGGAATCGGCTACTTTATTTTTCTCCTCATTAAATCCAAAACACCTGCTTGACATTGTGCGGTATTGGAAAGAAATAAAAGCTACTAAGTAGCCTATTATTTAACCTGCGAATCTCTTAAAACCATTCGCAGGTTATTATTATTAGGAAATATCATCAAGCCTCGTTCTGCATACAATTGGGCGTGTTGCTTTTTATTACTTACTAAACATAAATAAGCCATCAATTCATGTATGTTTTCGTTATTGGTAACGTATTTCAAGTACTTATTCCCAAAATATTCCATTTGATTTACTTGCTTTAACTCAAAACAAGTTTTGGTCAATTCTTCTAACACAAAAAGGTTTTCTCTATCCAAAACATAAGCATTTAAAAGGTATTTTTTTGCGTTTGGAAAATCACCTTGTCCCACGTAAATACGAGATAAATCGTAATTAGCATTAAAGAAACTTGGAAACAAATAAATGGCATTTTTAAAATGCAAAACAGCATCATTCTGCATTGCTAAGGCTTGTTGAGGAGTAAGTTTAGCATTATTTGAAACTTCATACATGAGGTTTAACGCCAATAAATTATGAGCCTGAACAGAATTATTAAGATGAGAAATATCGTTACTCATTAATTCAATTGGACTTTTCCAATCATTATTTCGAGCAATTGACCTTACACCAAAAGCAACCAATACCAGTAAAAATGAGTATTCAACCAATTGTGGATTTTTAAAGGAGAAATTTGGTTTAAGCCAGATTAAAAATCCTGCAATGAATATACAAAAACCCGCAGAAGCGGTAAATGCTAAACGTTCACCAACCATACCTGCTACCAATTCGACCCAATTACTGAACAATAAAACAGAAATTAAATACCAAAAAATACCGATACTAATAATTGGTTTTTTATGAAACAACCATAAAGCAAGTACTGATAAACCAATGTATAAAAGAAAAGATATATAGATAAAGTAATTATAAAAGTTGGTAGTCGCCACCTTTGCATAACCATAAAAAAAAGAGAGTTCGTAAGGAAAAACCATTAATTTAAAATATTCGCCTAAAGTACTAAATCCGGTGGCAACAGCCTCGCTTTTTGAATGGTTAGCTATTAAGGTATTTTCAAAATACTGTAATCCCCTACCTTCAGAAAAACCTTTATTGTTTAAGATTTTATTTCCTGAAAAATCGGTAATATCTGTTGGTTTTAAATACCATGCTAGCGCAGCTTTGGTTAGCTGAGTTTGGCAATTTGGTTGGAAATAAGTATAAACAGAAATCACAATCAAAAAAACAAATGGTAAGAACTTTAAAAACGTCATTTGCTTAAACTTCCAATTAATTAAACAAACCAAACCAACAAATAAAATGGACCAATGATAGCTTGTAAAATTAAAAAAGAAAAAAGAAACAATAAAAACAATTGCTATGGTTAATAAACTGAAAATTGGTTTTTTGAAGAAAAAGAAAAAAACAAAGACTAAATTAAAAATGAGCAATAAATTAGCAAAACTAAAATGCAAGTACAAATAACTGGCAACCAATGCTATTGAAACAAGTATAAGGTATTTAAATTCCTTTTTTTGATGATGGTAAAGATAGGCCGTATAACCCAAACCAAGCAAAATAGCGTACCGTTCCAAATCTGGTTTAAAAAACAGAACTCCAATTAAAAATACTTGCAAAAGGAGTTGGCTTAAGCCAAAAACTTCATTCTTTTTTATAACTAAAAATGCAAATGGAATACTGATAAGAAAATAGGCAAATTCTAAGTGAAGGATACCCAAGAGTATAAAAAACCATGAAGTAAATGCACTGAAGTAAATGCTAAAAAAAATATTCTTGAACAGTTTATAGTAAAAAAACTGTATCATAATTTCTGAATAATATAGTACAAAAACAAAGATAAAAGGCGACACAAAAAGCAGTACAAATTTTATTAAATTATACTCAGAAACAATGATGGAAGCGGGTAAGGCCAAAGCAACTGTTCCCATTAAAATGATTGATAATTTTTGCTTATTTAACCCGATTGACATCAGCGGAAACACAAATACAATGGGATAAATACTCTTTTTAGAAAGTATGGCTAGCACAAAGAAAATACTTAGTGGCAATAAGTTTATTATTTTATGCATAGTATAATATTTAAGTAAAAATAAACCTGCTACAACCGCAAAAAGAAAAGCTAAGATTTCATCTCTATTTTTAATACTTGCTACCACTTCGGAATGAATAGGATGAACCGCAAAAAGCAAAGCCGCAATCATTACTAAAAGTTGGTACTGACTGCCAAACCAATGAAGAAGTAACTTAAAAAATAAAAGTACTGCTAATAAATAAAAAAGTAAATTAAAGAAATGACTAACAGAGGCACTTTGTCCAAAAAACTGATGTTCCAACGCAAAAGACAGATGAACCATTGGTCTGTAACCAAAATTAATTTCAGCATTATCGGAATAATAAGAGCTTGAAAAAATTTTACCAATAGCCGAAAAACCTTTTGCTGTTAGTGGATGATTTTGAGTAACCAAATTATCATCCATGTTGTACCCATTAAATAAGGTATTTCCAAAAACAACAAGAACCGTTAATGAAAGTACTAAATAATATATTTTGTATTTTCCTAAACTAAAACCAATATCTTTTACTTTGCTTATTTCCATTCAAATTAATAGTTAAAATAGTTTTTCGAAAAACCGATAAACATTCCATTTCACAAAATAAAGGTACGAATTGATGGTAAAAAAATTAAATATTTTGCGTTTGAAAACATAATTAGGTGCATAATCCCTCAACGAATTCATATATTTTAAATAAGCAGGAAAATATGGATTATTTTCTTTAGCAAATTCAATTAAAGTAAGCTCTGCAAAATGGATAAACACTACCGACTCATTTATATTTTTATAATTCCAACCTGCAATATTACAGCCTTGGTGTTTTACAATTTGTACTTTATCAAAAAGTATTGGCGCTAAATCAAGGTATTTTTGATCATCGAACAAACCACGCCAAAATGATTTTTTTAAATTATACAAACAACATTGAGCCCACCAATCCAAAAAGGAAACTGCTTGATTATTTACCCCAACAAAACCTGCATTATACAGTCCTACCCTAAAATTTGCTTCTAACCAATTTTGACTTTTTAATGGATTTGCTTGGTAAAAGTGAGGGGTAAGAAGCACATTGTGTTGTATAAGTTGATGAAATAAAAAAGCGCAATCCTCATAAAAATAAATATCATTATCAATGTAAATTACTGAGTCATTTTTATTCAATAAATACTTAAGAAAAACAGGCTTTAATGCCCAACGCAATTTATCCTTTTGGTATTTATATTTATTGATCAATGCTAATCCCGTAGTATCCTCTATTTGATTTAAATAATAGAACTCAATTGCCGAATGTTGGTGATTGGAAGCCTTTCCCTCTAATGCCAACACATGTAAAACAGCCCCATATTTTTTTAAACTATCGGCCAAGGCAAAGACTTTAAACAAGTGTGATTGAGTAGAAATGGTGCAAAGGTTATACAAGGGGGTATCTTTTTAATTGCGAATATAAGCTATTTTTAGGTGTTGGTAAAGATTACAACTAATTCTAAAATTACTTTTCTTTAGCCCTAAAATTACTGATTGTTTAAAATAATATCATTTGAACATTATATCAAAAAATAAAAAATTCGATTGAAAAAAATATCATATAACCCACCATTCAATTAAAATCAACTTCTTGTAATAAATGGTAATCAATATAAAAAATGATCAAAAATTAAAATAAGGTTTCTTTAAAACTCAAAGAGATTGTTTACCTTTGAATTACATTTTAAAAAATAAGAATGGAGTTTTTAAAAGATTTTTGGCAATTTATAATCGAGCAAAAAAAATGGTGGTTAATACCAATAATTTTAGCGCTATTCGCATTTGGATTATTGATAACCTTTGCTGAAAACAGCGCTGTAGCAGCTTTTATTTACCCATTATTCTAAAATTATTATCCTAAAAAAAGATTTTATTTAACAGTAAGCGCTATTTAAACAGGGTACTATCTTTTTTACCCATTTCATTAAAAATGGTATTGCCTAACACCCAGTAGCCACTAGAATTATAGTGTCCATTTATAGTCCATGAGAAATTTTTAATAGATTGGGTGGCATAAAATTGATTCAGTGGTTTAAACAAGTTGATTGCAAATGGTAATTCACTCAATTTATTTAAAAACAGTTTTTGTCGCTCATCATTTACCATTCCTATTTCGGCAGGACAAGGCTGTAACAATAATACATAGTTGATATTATTTTGCTTACAATAATAAGCAGTTTGTTTTACTTGATTACCAATTAAATCAATGGCATTTAACTCCTTTTCCTTGATTGAATTTATCTTTATCAAGTTTTCGTTATATCCCAAAAAACGATGAATGATGGCTCTAAAAAGGTGAGAATTTTTATATACTTTTTCCCATTTAGGACCAATTTTTACAGAGCTAGTGCTATCGGAATTAAATCTTTCTGGCCCGCCTTTCCAAATCACATCATCAATATCGCTTGTATTTAAACACTCAATTACTAATTTGGGATTGGATTTAACAAGCTTTAAGCGAAGCATTTGATAATTGAAAAAAACATCGCTTCCGCAAACACCTGCATTATAAAAATTAAACTTTTGGGAAGTGTTATTATCAACTAAAAAAGAGAGTTTTTTAACCCAAGTACTATCATAGCAAGTTCCATCGCCTTCGGTAAATGAATCGCCAATTGCAATAATTTTGGTACTTGATGTATCTTTTAAAAAATTAGAAAAAGGCTGCTCTCTGTGGCCTAATTCGTTATACAAATTAGTATAGCGAAACTCTGCCTGTTTATAATCTAGTACAAGATTAGGTTTCCAAGTATGTAACCAACCAGAGTTTACTATTTTATATTTAAAAACATACCATCCAGAAGCTTTTTCATTATTAGTTAAATATTTACCACTAAACCGCAGTAAAATCTCAAGAAAAACTAAGAATAATATAATTGAAAAGATTATTTTTTTAACCATAAAAATTATACAATATTAATTTTAGTGAAGCCAACTAAAAAAACTAGTTTTTTGTTTGTATTTTATTCTAAATTCTTCATTTGTTAAATTCTGAGAATCTTTATATTCAATAGTCTCTATGATAGTCAAATCTTGTGGCTCATTTTTCATCAAATGATGAACAGTTTTATTAAAAAAATGGGTAGCATCAACGATATTTACCTTTTTCTCTACTTTATAATAGTGAATCAGTTTAGCCCTTTTTGATAGCAAACTAACCGAAGCCGCAGGACGAATTTGATCAGTTTTATTGGCAAATGAACCATGAAAAACATTGTGTGCAAATACAATTGCATCACCACGTTTTGCAGGAACGGAGCACAACAATTTTTTTACATCATTAAAATTAATGAATAAGGAAGGCATATTAAACGACCTTAGATTTTGAAACCATTTATGACTTCCTTTTACAATTTGCAAGCAACCGTTCTGTTCATCAACATCTACTAATGGGCAAAATACACATACTGATTGAAATTTTGATTCATCAACTACATTCCAATCTTGATGTAATGAGGAAACACTTGTTTCGCCAGTACCTTTTACTAAGAACACACCACCACCTGTTTTATAGTTTGTAAAATGATTTTGGATAGATGGGCTAAATATTTTAACAAGTGTATTATCAATATTTTGGTTTACATCTGTGTCTTTATCCTTTATATTTGAATAAATTTCATTTAACGATTCAATTCCCAAATTTGCATACAATTGGTCAATCTCTTCTAATTGAACTGAATTTAAAAAATTAGGTAACACACAGTAACCATTTTTACTAAATTGTTTTTCATTTTTTATGTTCAAAAAAAGCATATTCAAAATTGAGTTAATTAGTTGCAAATTAAGCAATAAAATAATGTGATGTAAAAATCAAATAATTTTTCCAATTATCCATTGCCAAATATTCCAATCTTTTTTACCCCAATTATGATAAACATGCATAAAAACAGGGGTATAACTTGTTTTAAAACCATCATCGGTAATAAGTCCTTTTTCGGTATCGAGCATTAAACCATTATTGTAATAATCAGCAATAAAATTCCATTGTTTTGAAAGCGTAGGATGCTTACTTAAACCAAACTCCCAAGCTGTGGCAATTAACGTTCCTTGGTCACGGGTTTTCCAATTAGGCAAAGTAAATATATGCATGGTTTTATTGAACCAAGCATCTAAAAAATCATGGCTTTTATCATTGAATAAAAATACTCCTCCGTTCCAATGCTGCCAATTTTTTTCATTAACATTTATTTGAAAAGTATCGGCTATATAAGTTGTTAGATGATTGCATTCATCTAGCCAAATATCATCACCATTTTTATCGTACCATTTTTGATTCCATTTATTATAAACCAAACCGGTTTCTTTCTGGATTTTTAAAACATCCACTTCATACATTACAATTTCTCCTGATGTTAAGTGCCAAGTTCTAGCTTTTCTATCAAAGTAAAAATTATTATTTAACCTAAATATTGGGTAGCTTAAAAAAAATCTGACTGCTGTGATTATTTTTTTCACAGTTGAATTCTTGATATTATCAAAATGAAACTGTAACTCTTTTGATTTTTGTAATAAATAAGGATCTTTAATGGTGATCCTCTCCATACTCTCCATGTATTTATTAAACAAATCTCTGTTTTTTTTCCACTCGCTAGTGCAATTACAATTTACTGCATAAGCGCTAAATTTTCTTACTTTACAATGGTCGGGAGCAAATGTTATTGGAGCTGCGAACTCATTGAAGATATTATCACAATCAACTGAAAGTGCAATTACGTCTGTATCTAAATAGCAATAATTATTGCCTTTAGGTAAAAATTTGTGTAGTCCTGTTTTTAAATAAATACTTGCTTGGTGGTGATTGTATTTTTCATCAACTTTTAAATCAATAATGTGATGGTGATTTATAGCAATTTCATTCCTTGAAGTATCGGTAACTACTATAATTTCATTTTTCGAAAAATGCTTTAAGTACTTTAAAGATAAGTGCAAAGTATCAATATGCTCGACAGCACCACAAACCACAAAAACAAAAATATTCCTACTCATACTTATACTTTTTAAACCAATCTACCATTTCATTTACTCCATCCTCTACTTTACATGTTGGTTTAAACTGAATATATTGTTCCAATTTATGGCTATTGCTGTAAGTAGAAACCAATTCATTAACGGGTAAAGTAGCAAAGTTAATAACTAGTTCCTTTTTCATACAATCAGCAATCAGATTAGCATATTGCAAAACTGAAATAGGTGCGCCTAAACCAATATTAAACATTTGATGAGTTCCAATTGGTTCATTTTGTATTTTTTCAATTAATAACTCAATGGATTTAATCACATCACTTACATGTGTAAAATCTCTGAATACATTACCTTGATTATAAACTGTTATGGGCTGCTCTTTTTCAATATTACTCATAAACTTATAAGCTGCCATGTCGGGCCTTGTCCATGAGCCATAAACTGTAAAGAACCTTAAACCAATTGCTGTTATTCCAAACTGAGCACAATAATTTTCAATCATTACCTCACTCATTTTTTTAGAAGTTCCATAAAATGATAATTGTTGACTAGTATTACTATCCTCGCTCATTATTTCCTGATTTGGACTATAAACTGAAGAACTACTTGCATAAATTAAGTATTTAACTCCATTATGTTTACATTGTTCTAATACATTAAAAGTGGCTTGAATATTTGTTTCAAAGTATTTGGATGGATTAACTAAAGAGCCTGCAATACCTGTTTCAGCAGCTAAATGTATCAAAACCTTAGGCTTATTAGGTAAAATATCTAAAAAGTTATTTTTTATATCGCCTTGAACAATATTTTTCAGATATTTTCTTCTGTAATTAGAGGCAATATTGACATTAGCCAACAAATCAACAGCTGAAACATGGTACTTGTGCTCCAAATGCTTTTGCAAATGAAAACCAATAAAACCTGCTCCACCTGTAATGTAAACTATCGACATATTATTTAGCGCAATGTAATTGAGATAACTGAATTAATCAACCCAATGACTAAACATGCGACGAAAGACCCATGGCTGGTGAAGTATCAGTACGAATGAAACGCAAGGTGATTACGCCCAACCTCTTTTCCA
>JBGSBN010000034.1:0-21859 GCA_041730515.1 Methylacidiphilales bacterium
CAACTAGCAAACCACCAATTACCACTGTGGCAAGTGGGCGTTGAACTTCTGCTCCTGCTCCATTGCTTAATGCCATTGGGAAAAATCCTAACGAAGCAACAAAGGCAGTCATTAATACAGGGCGTAAACGTAATTTAGATCCTTTGAGTACTATATCTTTAATGTTAGTCATGCCATCGGATTTTAACCTATTAAACTCTGCTATAAGTACAATTCCATTTAATACAGCTACCCCAAATAATGCAATGAAACCAACACCTGCACTGATACTAAATGGCAAGCCTCTTAAAGCCAAAGCAAAAATTCCACCAATGGCAGATAATGGAATGGCTGTATAAATTAATAAACTATGTTTTAATGAACCAAAAGCGAAATAAAGCAACAGTAAAATAAGTAATAACGATACAGGAACAGCTATACTCAAACGTTTTTTTGCGGCAGTTAAATTCTCGAACGAGCCACCATAAGTAACGTAATAAGTAGCTGGAAATTTAATTTGAGTTTTTACCTTTTCTTGCAATTCGTTTACAATACTTTGTACATCTCTATTTCGGACATTGAAACCTACTATAATTCTGCGTTTGGCATCTTCTCGCTGTATTTGATTGGGACCATCTTTAATTTGCACATCGGCTATTTGGCTAAGTGGAATTTGTGTTCCATTAACTGTTGGAATCAATAAATTTTGAACATCTGAAATATCTTTACGTTGTTCATTATCCATTCTAACCATTAAATCAAAACGCTTTTCTCCTTCATACACCATTCCTGTACTTTGCCCTGCAAAAGCAGTATTTACAATCTTGTTTACATCGTTAATATGCAAACCGTATTGCGCCATTAAAGCCCTGTTGTAATTGATAACAATTTGAGGCATTCCAGCCACTGGTTCCACATATAAATCTACCGCTCCTTTTACTGTATTAATTAAATGACCCAATTTATCTGCATAAAATGCAAGTGTGTCCAAATTTTCACCAAATATTTTACAAACAACTGCTTGCTTCGCACCAGTCATTAATTCATTAAAGCGCATTTGAACTGGGTATTGAAAACCAAAAGTTACACCAGGAATTCCTTCAAGTTCTTTGGTCATTTTTTCTGCCAATTCATCAAAAGTTTTAGCTGATGTCCATTCACTTTTATCTTTCAAAATAATCATCATATCAGCAGCATCAATTGGCATTGGATCGGTTGGAACTTCACCACTACCAATTTTACTAACTACTTTTATTACTTCAGGAAACTTAGCTTTTAAAATTTGTTCGCCTTTGGTGGTGGCTGCTGTGGTAACATTCAAATTACTTCCTGTTAAAACCCTTGTTTCTACTGCAAAATCTCCCTCTTCTAATGCAGGAATAAACTCTCCTCCTAAAGTAGTTAGTGTAAAAATAGCTGTCACAAAAAATAATAAGGTTAAACTTAATACCAATTTTTTGTATGCTAAAACCTTGCTTAATAAATTTTCATAATGAAACTCTAAAAAATACATCATACGCGATGAAATATTTTTTTTATGGCTTGTCTTTTTACTTAAAAACAAAGCACTCATCATTGGAATATAAGTTAGTGAAAGTACAAATGCGCCAAACAAAGCAAAAGCAACTGTTTGAGCCATTGGTTTAAACATTTTCCCTTCAATGCCTTGTAGAGTAAAAATGGGTAAGTAAACTATTAAAATAATAATTTGTCCAAATACCGCACTGTTCATCATTTTGCTAGCCGAACTTGTTACTTGCTCGTCCATTTCGTTTTGGGTGTATAAGCTGCTGGCTTCTGGCAACTGGCTACTGGCATGGTTATTATTGTTTGATTGGTTTAATGTTTTGTTTTCAATTGTGTTTTTGCCTATTGCCAATTGCCTATTGTTAGAAATAAGGACATGCATAACAGCTTCCACAATTATCACCGCTCCATCTACAATCAATCCAAAATCTAATGCGCCTAAACTCATTAAATTTCCGCCCACGCCAAACATATTCATTAATATAACTGCGAATAACATAGACAATGGAATAACAGAAGCTACCAATAATCCTGCTCTAAAATTTCCAAGAAATAAAACCAATACAAAAACTACTATTAAAGCACCTTCAATTAAGTTTTTCTCTACTGTTCCAATAGCATTATTTACCATTTTGGTTCTATCTAAAAATGGCTCTATTTCAACTCCCTCAGGCAAAGTTTCTTTGATGAGTTCAATTCGTTGTTTTACACTTTTAATTACATCGCTACTGTTAGCACCTTTTAACATCATAACCACAGCTCCTGCTACTTCGCCATTTCCGTTATAAGTTACAGCGCCATATCTAATGGCATAGCCAATTTTTACTTCGGCTACATCTTTAACAAACAAAGGTGTTCCGTTGGGTAAATTTTTAATGGCTATGTTTTGAATATCCGTAATAGAACCAATTAAACCTTCGCTTCTAATTGATAAAACTGTTGATTGCTTTTCTATATATGCACCTCCAGTATTTTGGTTATTACTTTCTAAGGCTCTAAACACATCTGCAATGGTTAAATTATTAGATTGGAGCTTAGCTGGGTTGATGGCTATTTCATACTGCTTTAGCTTTCCTCCAAAACTACTTACATCAGCTACACCTTGTACTGAAAGTAACTGCCTTCGTATAACCCAATCTTGTATAGTTCTTAATTCAGTTAGATCAAACTTGTTTTCATATCCTTTTTTGGCTGTAACAGTATATTGATAAATTTCTCCTAAACCAGTGGTTACAGGTGCTAAGGTCGGAGTCGCTATTCCAGGAGGTAACTGATCTTTTACTAATTGTAAACGTTCAGTAACTTGTTGGCGTGCCCAATACACATCAGTTTCATCGTTAAATACAATGGTTACTAACGATAATCCAAAACGAGAAAAGCTTCTTAACTCAATAATTCCAGGAATATTACTATTGGCTTGTTCAATTGGAAATGTAATTAAACGTTCAATATCGGCTGCGCCCAATGAAGGCACAGCTGTAATTATTTGTACCTGATTGTTGGTTATATCAGGTACTGCATCAATGGGTAGTTTTGTAAGTTGGTAACTACCATAACCAATAAGGCCAATTATAAACAAGCCAATTATCAATTTCTGTTTTACAGAAAAAGCTATAATACTATTTAGCATAACGCGATAGTGATTAAATTAAATAAATTGAAAGTAAAATAAATTGCTTAAAGCAGCAACTTGAAAATAAAAAAAAACTTAGATAGATTTTGGTGGCTGCCATATAGAGCAAACAGCCGATGAATCGATAAAATGTTCTGAAGTTATTACATAACTCTTTTTAGAGGTAGGAAATATGTTGTTTAGTAAATTATCGAAATTGGGGAATAAGTGAAAAATTGTAATAGATGAGAACAAACCAGTTTGCGATTTAAAAGGCAATTTCATGTCCTTTTCGTAATCAGCATCTTTTACATTGGTGGTTTTATAGTGTAAAGTCAAAAATTCCCAGAAAGTAATTTGTTTGTTTTCTTCTTTGTGTTCAATAAAATGCTCTACAAGCAAAGGTAACTTCAATAGTTGATTGAACTCGGTTGCAGAAAACAAATAAGTACTTAAAAACAATATGGCTATCACTTTTTTCAATAGTACAAATGTATATAGTTTTTATAAAAGTAGTAAATTATTTTTCTGATATGAAATTGAAATAATTTGATGCAGCTCATTTTCTAAATAAATCAACTTACAATTGAAAACAAAAAAAAACCTCACTTTTTCAAGTAAGGTTTTAAGTGCGGAGAGTTAGGGATTCGAACCCCAGGTCCTGTTACAGACAACAGTTTTCAAGACTGCCGCAATCGACCACTCTGCCAACTCTCCATCTGCGAAAGTAGGCCAATTCAGAATATCTCCCAAATTTTTTTTTATTTTTTTTAAAATAAAAAACCCCAACCGTTAATAGTCAGGGTTTTTTATTTTTATAAATATTTTAGTCAAACTAAAATAAGGTCAATTTTTGAGTTTTTAAAACTAGTTAACCATCACTTTTTTAACAAAACTTTGGTTACCCATTTCAACTTTCACAAATTAAATTCCGTTATTTAATCCCAAAGCATTTCTGTCAAGGTTTACCGCATGATTTCCAGCATTCATTTTACCACTAGCAATAGTACCTAAATTTCTGCCTAAGATATCAATAACTGAAATTGAAATTTCTGATGAATTAGCTAACTCGTAAGTTAATTCAGTTGAATTACTAAATGGATTTGGAGCTACGTTAAAATTGATTGCTCTTGCTAGTTCATCAGCTATGCCTAAAGCACCGCTTGAACTAATCCTAACAGCATCTAGGTAGAAATTAGCACCACCTCTGCGTGTTAAAGTGATTTTGAAACGAACGTTAGCCGCTTTAGGAGCTTCTAAACTTACTTCTCTCCATTTAGTTCTATCGCTAGGAACAAAACCTGTAGCCCAATCTAATCTAGTTACACCTGAAGTAGAAATTCCAGTACCAGTAAATACAGATCCTACACCTGACATTTGTGTCCAAGTAGTTCCACAATTAGTTGATTGATAAACTCTTAATTCGTCATTTGAAGTAGCGCTTCCAGGCCCTGTAGTTAAGGCAGTAGCATAAGCAAATCTAAATGTTGGTAAGGTAGCATTGGTTAAATTAAATGATGGTGAAATAAAACTTTGGTCGAAACCACTTGAAGGCACTTGATTAAATGGATCTGCATTTAATTTCATTGAAGCAATATCGTTGTATGAAACTCCAGAAACTCTTTCCCATCTTGCTCTTCCATTTTCCGACTCGAATTTCCAACCCTTTTCTACCCAATCAATGGCATATTGCCAGTCAGCAAAATTAACTTGTGCTGTTGGTGCGTTATTACTAACTACAGTCACATAATTTTTAAAAATGGTGTCTTTGGTATTTCCATTGGTAGTAATTGATAATTTTACATCATAAGTACCGGGAGTAGCATAAGTTATAACCGGGGCACTTGTAGTAGCCGTGGCAGGAGTTCCACCATTAAATGTCCAATTATAGGCAGTTGCAGTGCCATTATATACGTTTTGATTAAATGTTACGGTATTACCTGAACAGATATTTGAATTGTTTGAATAAAAATCAGGAATTGCGTTACAAGTAGTAACTGCATCTAAAACACCTGTTCTAATTAAATTTTCTTGGCTACAAAGCGTAGGTCTGTAGTTATTGATACAGAAATGAACACGCGCTTTTTGTTGCAATGTAAACATATTACTTGCGCAATTTCCAATAAAGTAATCCATAAAATTTTCCTGCATATCAGGTAATTCCAACGATTCACCAAATTTAGTTAAGTCAACATTACTTACAAAGGTAGTTTGACCTTCAGGTATGTAACGATAATCTTTACCACCACAAGTATTATAAGTTGGATTACCACACTCGTTTCTAAGTGGATAAGCTGAAGTTGGACGGAAAAATGTTCTAGGTGTATCAAATACACCATCTCCTTCAGAATCGCAAGTATCTGAATCTTGGAAAGGATGGTATAAACCTAACCAATGTCCAACCTCGTGAGTTACAGTGGTAACGTTTGGAGTTTGCCCTGGAGTTGATCTTTCAACATTTCCAAATTCGTTGTAAATAATCATTACACCATCGGTTCCTGCCGAAGTAGCTCCCCCAGCAGCAAAGGGGAACTGGGCATAACCAGCTACGCCAAGTCCACCTCCTCTATTGATAGATCTTACAACCCACATGTTTAAGTATCGTTTTGAATCCCAAACACTTTCGCGTTTTAATACATCATCACCTTTGTCTGAATTGGTTGAATAATGTCTAACAATTCCATTGGTGCAATTACCATTTGGATCTTTTCTCGCTAAACGAAATTCAACTTCCATATCTGCAGCAATATCCTTAAATATCTCCCTTCTGCGAACAGTATCGCTGTTTAAATTTCTAAAGCTTTTGTTTAAGAAATCAATTTCACTTTTTGCTTGAGCATCAGTAATATTTTCTGCACTATTTACTCCACTGTGTATAATATGAATAACCACAGGAATAATGTACTTAGGTGTAGATGCTTTACCCATTTTTCGGGTAGTTTTATAATCGTTTGGATTATAATTTTGGATAAAATTTTTCCAATTTTGATTGTAATTTACTTCGAGCGCTTTTAACTCGGGCGATTTAGCCTTTAATTGTTGGTAATGCTCATCGGTTCCACAAACATGAGCACCTTGCTGAGCAAAACTATGCAAACTAAGTGCAATAATTGAGATGGTGTATAACAGTTTTTTCATTTTTTAAAACGTGTAATTTGGTTAGCAAAATAATAAAATTAATATGTATGTCAATACTAAAACAAAAAGGGTTGCTTAAAAGTGTTAATTTCTTTTTTGCTCCCAAACCTCTAAATCGAACATTTTACTTCCTTCAATTTTCAACCTTATGGCAGTACAAACTTTGTGAAAGCCATGATTTCCAGCTGCTCCAGGATTAATATGCATCAAATTTAGGGATGGGTCGCGCATTACTTTTAGTATGTGAGAATGGCCACAAATCATTAAATCAAATGATCGATTTTTTACAATTTGTTTAAACTTTGGGGAATAATTATTTGGATATCCACCAATATGAAGTATACAAATTTTCAAATCTTGTTCGTTAAAAGTCAAAATTTCGGGCATTCTCAACCTTAAATCTTTGTTATCAATATTACCCCAAACTGTTTTAAGTGGTTTAAATTTTTCCACTTCTTCAAAAGTCTTCACATCGCCCCAATCGCCAGCATGCCAAAGTTCATCGCATTGATCAAAAAAATTGAACAATTTGGGGTTAAAATAACCGTGTGTATCGGAAAAAATTCCTATTTGCCTCATTTACAAAATATTTAAAATAAAATTACCACCACTACTCTCCTTTGCCCTTTTCACCAATAAACTGGTTATGAGGATATTTAAACAAAAAATTAAAGGAAGTAAGTGAACCATAAATTTTGGTTATGTATTGCTGCATATTTATTTTTTCTTCGTCCGTCATTTTTTCATGCGCATTTATTCTTTGTTCCATTACCCTTAATCTATCGCGCAGCATCACAATTTTATGAAAAAAAGCATCTATTGGCACTTCCTTGGCTGTCAAAGTTTTATCGGCAGGATAAAAAACTAATTTACCTCCTTGCCATTTATTATGTAAAAACACCTCCTCTTGCACATCTGTCCACCTACGCAAAATTCCAATTAAGGTACGTTCAATTTCGGCACTACTAATTAAATCTTCGGGAGGATCCACTGCCTCTATTATTTCCAGTTGATGGTTAAATCGGTTAATATCCTTTGCCCCTTCGTTAATAAAAGTAATATAATAAGTGTTTGGTTTAACGTTAATAATAACACCATCGCCATAATCGCTGTGTTTTACCCTACTTCCAATTCCAAGATTAGCTGTTTCTGTCATTTTAATTGATAAATTGATTTAGGCAATAATATTTAAAAAAGGTGCTCAGCGCTAGCTTTAAGCCAATTTTATTTTTTGTTGATTGAAAGTTGGGAAAGTAAGTAAGATTTTATTTTTATTGCAATGCAAAAATTGATTAAAAAAAACAATGATACTTTCAGATAAACGCATTCTTGAAGAAATAGAAAATGGAAACATTTTAATTGAACCATTTAAAAAAGAATGTTTAGGTACTAATAGCTACGATGTGCATTTAGGTAGGTATTTAGGTACTTATAAAGATAGGGTTTTAGATGCAAAAGAACATAATAAAATAGATGTTTTTGAAATTCCAGTTGAGGGTTTTGTGTTACAGCCTAATACTTTATATTTAGGAGTAACTGCCGAATATACTGAAACTCACAAACAAGTTCCGTTTTTAGAAGGTAAAAGTTCTACAGGCCGCTTAGGTATTGATATACACGCAACTGCGGGTAAAGGTGATGTAGGTTTTTGTAATACTTGGTCTTTAGAAATTTCGTGTACCCAACCTGTTAGAATTTATGCAGGAATGCCCATAGGTCAATTAATTTATTTTGAAGTGGCAGGTGAAATTGATATTATGTATAATACCAAGAAAAATGCTAAGTATAATAAACGTACTGTAAAGCCTGTTGAAAGTATGATGTGGAAAAACAAATTTTAATTTAAAAACAAAACAACATGATTAAAGAATATATTGAACAAAATAAAGATCGATTTTTAAACGAACTTTTTGACTTACTGCGCATTCCAAGTATTAGTGCCGATAAAGAGTATGCAGAACAAGTAAATAAAACAGCCAATTTTGTTAGAGATAGGTTAATAGAAGCGGGTGCCGAAAAAGTAGAAGTTTGTTCTACTGCTGGTTATCCAATAGTGTATGGAGAAAAAATAATTGACCCAAAATTACCAACTGTATTAGTGTATGGGCATTATGATGTGCAACCTGCTGTTCCATTGGAATTATGGCACACACCTCCTTTTGAACCAACCATTAGAACAACAGAGGTGCACCCAAAAGGTGCAATTTTTGCTCGTGGAAGTTGCGATGATAAAGGCCAGATGTATATGCATGTAAAGGCGTTTGAATTAATGATAAAATCAAACACCTTGCCTTGCAATGTAAAGTTTATGATAGAAGGTGAAGAAGAAGTTGGAAGCACTAATTTAGGCCCTTTCTGTATTAATAATAAAGAAAAACTAAAAGCTGATGTGGTATTAATTTCTGATACTTCTATGATTGCTTTAGATACCCCAAGTATAGATACAGGATTACGCGGTTTAAGCTATGTAGAAGTAGAAGTTACTGGACCAAATAGAGATTTGCACAGCGGTGTTTATGGTGGCGCAGTAGCTAACCCAATTAATACATTAGCTAAAATGATTGCGAGCCTTCACGATGAAAATAACCATATAACCATTCCTGGTTTTTACGATGAAGTATTAGAATTAACCAATCAAGAACGTACTGAGTTAAACCTTGCACCATTTAATATAGAAGATTTTAAAAAGGACCTAAATATTGAAGATGTTTGGGGTGAAAAAGGTTATACTGTTTTAGAAAAAACAGGAATTAGACCAACATTAGATTGCAATGGAATTTGGGGTGGATACATAGGCGAAGGTGCTAAAACCGTTTTACCTTCTAAGGCATTTGCTAAAATTAGCATGCGTTTGGTTCCAAACCAAGGTAGTGAAAAAATTACCGAATTATTTAAAAATCACTTTGAAAGTATAGCTCCTGCCGGTGTAAAAGTACAAGTAAAACCACACCACGGTGGAGAACCAGTGGTTACACCAACTGATTCGGTGGCTTATTTAGCTGCTGCTAAAGCCATGGAAACTACTTTTGGAAAAAAACCAATTCCTACTCGTGGTGGTGGAAGTATTCCAATTGTGGCATTATTTGAACGTGAACTTGGTTTAAAATCGGTACTAATGGGCTTTGGTTTAGATAGTGATGCATTGCACTCACCAAACGAACATTATGGATTAGAAAATTAATATAAAGGTATTGAAACCATCCCTTATTTCTTTAAGTATTTTGCAGAAATGAGTAAATAAAAATGATATAAATATGGAGTTTTATAAGTGGTTTTTGATTATTGCAATTGCAATAACATTAGGTTGTGAAGAGAAAGAATCACAAACAAATAATTTTATATGCAACACTAAATTAGATTCATGTGTTTTGGAGCTATACCAAATAGATTCGCAAACTGTAAATGCTTCAAATAAATCTGCAATTACAAGCAAAGGAAATATTTTGATAGATTTAAACCATCCTTTTTATCAAACTTTTACCTTTAATAACAATGCCACTACCATAAAAAAGGATAAAATAAATTTTAGTTATCCTGCAAGATCATTTAAAATAGTAAATAACTATTTTTATTATGGCGATGATATAGCGATTATTAACCAATGTAAAGATTCAAGTATTATTTTATATGCTGAGTTACCCGGACCAACTCCATCAACTTTAAGGTTAGAATGGTATTACTACAGAAAAAAATAATTTTTCAACTAAGACCTCAAGACAAAACCTTGAGGTCTTTTTTTTGCCTTTTTGAATATTTTTATATTTTTGATAAACAATTACCCCTAAATGAATCATGAAAATAGCAGTAAAATTATCGATTGGCCTTTTGGCTTTAGTTATTATTTTGTGGTTAAGTTCTATGGCTTTACCTCAAAAATGGCATGTTGAGAAATCAATTTCAATAAATGCCACTCCAAGTAAAATTTACAATTTAACTACAGAACTTAAAAACTGGAGTAAGTGGAGTCCATGGTATGATCTAGACCCCAAGGCAAAATGGAATTTTAGCGATTCAACTTTTGGAGTTGGTGCTTGGTACACTTGGAAAAGTGAGCAAAGTAATGTAGGAAGTGGTCGATTGGAAATAATTAGTGCTGTTGAAAACCAATCAAACCAATACACCTTGGTGTTTGATGGAATGGATAAAAGTATGGGTGGCTTTATTTTAACTCCTGAAGGCGATAATGCCACCAAAGTTACTTGGACATTAGATGGAGAAAATAAAGGAATGGCAAAGTGGTTTGGTGTGTTAATGGACTTTTTTATTGGTAGCGATTATGAAAAAGGACTGAATAACATTAAACGTGAAGCTGAAAGCAAATGATTTTCTAACTTAATTACTGAAAATCAATTATATAAAATAATTTCAAATATATTATTTAAAAGGTAACCTAAAATTGCCTTTTAAATAATAATGTAATATTTATATAAAATTATGTTGTTTTTTTATGGCTAGGGTGCTTATTTGCAAACATGATCAAAAAGCTATTTCTTATTTTAATTGTTTCACTTTGTTTTATAAACTCAAATTTAGCAAATGATACTACCAAAATTACACTTAAAACTTACAGTGCAGAGCCATATCAAGGCGAATTATTTAGATTAATTGGACAAGTAGTTTCTAATTTACACTACCGTAAATTTCCAATTGATGATAAACTTTCGGCTGAGTTATTAGACAATTATATCAAACATTTAGACCCACTTCATTTATATTTTATTGAAGCTGATGTTGAAGCATTTAATCAATTTAAATATACCTTAGATGATGATTTATTGTCAGGCAAAGCCGATGTAGGATTTGTTATTTATAATAAATACCAAACTAGGCTAGAGGAAAGAATTAACTTTACTTTCGATTTAATAAAAACAGCATTGAGTTTTGAAACTAAAGATTCCTTTTTATACAAACGCGAAGAGGTTAAATTTGCTAAAAACATTGGCGAGTTAGATAAGATTTGGATTAATAAAATTAAGTACGAACTTTTAGCTTTAAAAACAGATGGCAAGGATTTTAAATATTGTGCAGAATCATTAAAAAAAAGATACACCAACTTATACAAACAGTTAAGTAAAACCAAAACTGTTGATGTATTTAGTTTTTATGCCAATGCTTTAACCGAAATTACAGACCCACATACCAATTATATGGCGCCAAGACAAGCTGATGACTTTAACACCACCATGAGTTTAAGTTTGGAAGGAATAGGTGCCACATTACAAACCGATAATGAATACACCAAAATTACTTCGTTAGTAAAAGGTGGACCTGCCGAAAAAAGCAAATTGGTTTCGGTAAACGATAAAATAGTGGCAGTTGGCCAAGGCAGTGAAGGGGAATTAGTAAGTGTGCTTGATTGGCGAATTGATGATGTAGTGGGCTTAATTAGAGGAAAAAAAGGTACCATTGTTAGACTTGAAATCTTACCCGCTGATGTAACCATTAAGAAAAATAAAATTATAGAAATCACTCGCGATAAAATTGTGTTGGAAGATCAAGCTTCTAAAAGCTCTATAAAAACCATTAAACGCAAAGGTAAAAACTATAAAATTGGCACCATTGATATTCCTACCTTTTATCTAGATTTTGCAAGAGCATCGGCAGGAGAAGCTGATTACAAAAGTACAACACGTGATGTAAAACGAATTATTAAAGAGTTTAAAGATTCGATGGTAGATGCCATTGTAATTGACTTGAGAAATAATGGTGGAGGTTCATTGCAAGAAGCAGTGGAGCTTACCGGTTTATTTATTAAAACAGGACCTGTGGTTCAAATTAAAGATGCGTATGGCATTGTAAGTTCTGAAAAAGATAAAAATGATGATATTGCTTGGAATGGCCCGTTGGAAGTAATTGTAAATAGATTTAGTGCAAGTGCCAGCGAAATTTTTGCCGCTGCTATGCAAGATTATGGACGTGCATTGGTTATTGGCGAACAAACTTATGGAAAAGGAACGGTTCAAAACGTAATTAACTTAGACCAATATATGCAATATCCTGATAGAAAAATGGGTCAAGTAAAAATTACTTTGGCTAAATTTTACCGAATTAGTGGAGGTAGTACACAACATAGAGGTGTAATTCCTGATATTGAGTTTCCAAGTATTTTTGCAAACAAAGAATATGGCGAAGATGCTAGCAAATACTCGCTTCCATACGATAGTATAATGCCAGAATCGTATGCTAAAAATAAAACCATTAGCGAAAATTTACCTGAAATTGCAAAGCTTCATAAAACAAGAATGACAGATAATGTTGAATATAAATATTTATTAGAAGATATTGATGCAGTAAAAAAAGCAGATATGGATGAATACATTACTGTAAATGAAGAAATGTATAAAAAAGAATTAGCTGAAACCGAAGCTAAAAATAAAGCCAGAAAAGAGGCAAGAGAAGCTGCAAAAGCCAAAACAAAATCAAACGCAGATTTAATTTTAGATGAGGCACATGAATTACTAATTGACCAAATTACTTTAGCCACTCCAGCTAAAAAGAAATAAAATTTTAAAATAAGCGAAAGAGGCAGTTTACCAAAGCTGCCTCTTTTTTTTGCTTAATTTAAATCCTAATTTTACTTTCTATTTTTGTTTGATTTTAATATTAGCACCACTTTAACAAAAAACAAGGTTCAATGTATTTTGTGGTTCCCAATATCTATCGAATGCGCGTCAACCTAATAAGCAAAAAAAGAGACACTCTACCAATGTTTCGGTAGCGTTTAATGCGAATAGCTATTAGTGAAACTGGTGGTTACATAAATTTATAAATACAACTAAAATCCCGAAACATTTGCGCAAATTTTTTATGAACCATTACAAGAAAAAACCCGCATTCGCTCGCATCTTGCGAGTGAATATTTTGGTAAGCGGCTGGCTGATTTTGCAACTGTAAATTTGAAAATGGCGAGACGCCTTTTAAACCCAAACCCGCAAGATGCGAGCGAGTTAAGGATATACAAATTACACCAACCATGGAAGACAATACTTGAAAGGTTTTTAAAAACCTGTCAGGTATAACCACATCAAGCCTATACCAGTCAGTGGATTGGTGGGGACATCAGCAACGGACAAAAGAATGAGGAAAGAAGAAAGACTTTATGAAGTTCGACCAACTAATCTATAGCAAACCTAGTGTAATAACCTGTTCCGTTAAATTCACGTTTACGAGGATGAGCCTTACAAGTATCGCTGCAAGCACCTTCCATTTCATCTGCGCAAGTTTCGCACATATTAAACTGATCGTTGCACTCTACATTGGCACAATTTAAATTACGTGGAGCAGGTTCACCGCATTTTAAACACTTAGAAATTACTGTAGGGTTTACTTCATTAATAGGAACACTTACTCGTCCATCAAATACATAAAGTACACCATCAAAATCTTTTCCTCCGGTTTCCTTGGCATAACCAATAATGCCGTTATGCAATTGATACACATCTTTAAAACCTTCCTTTATCAATAAGGCTGAGGCTTTTTCGCATTTTATGCCTCCTGTACAGCAAGTAATTACCTTTTTATCTTTATAAGCTTCTAATTCAGCTATTTTTTCAGGAAACTCTCTAAAGTTTTCTATATCAAGTGTAATTGAATTTTTAAATTTACCCAATCTGGTTTCATAATTACTTCTTACATCTATAATTACTACATCATCTTGGTCTTTTAATTTTAAAAACTCCTCCCCTCTTAAATGCTTTCCTGTTTCTTTGGTTGGGTCAATAATTTCAGGATTGCGAAGGCCACTATGAACAATTTCGTTTTTAAACCTACAATGCATTCTTTGGAATGCATGCTCACTCACTTCATCAATTTTAAATTCGGTTTTAGCAAAACGAATATCAGCTTTTAAATCGCGCATGTATTGCTCGCATGCTTCTCTGGTTCCGCTTATTGAACCATTTATTCCCTCTTGGGCAATGTATATTCTTCCACGAATTTTTAAACTTTTGCAATACGATAAATGCTTAGGAGCAAAAGTTTCTGCATCCTCAATTTGGGTGTAATGATAATATGCTAATACTAAATAATTGAATGGTTCACTCATAACAAGGTGCAAATATAAATTTTTTTAACAGAGTAAAAATGTTAGAAATGGCAGAATATTTTTTAAGGAAAATCAATTTACAAACCAATGTCGTTTAGTTAAGCTTTTTTAATCGTATTGATATTCGTTTCGACTTCGCTCAACGACCGCATATATTGAACGAAGGACGAAATGTATTTCCTTTAACTTAACGACATCAATTTACCAACTATTATTGAGCTGTAAAACCAGAAAAGCATTTTGTCATCAAAATAAAAAGCGTTTGGTTTACCCTATTTTCTATTAATAATACTAGCAATAGGCTGAGCAGTTGGCATAATTATTAGTTCATTTATGTTTACCCTAAAAGGTCGGTTTACACAAAACCAAATGGCTTCAGCAATATCATTAGCCACCAAATTTTCAAAACCTTCATAAACTTTTTTTGCTTTTTCTTCATCGCCATGAAAACGAACAATTGAAAACTCAGTTTCAACCGCTCCAGGGTGAATAGCTGTAACCTTAACAGCAAACGGTGCCAATTCAATTCTCATTCCTTTGCTTAAAGCATCTACCGCATGTTTGGTGGCGCAATAAACATTTCCATTATTATAAACTTCCTTTCCTGCTATAGAACCAATATTGATAACATGTCCGCTACCTTTATTTTTAAGGATCGGTAAAACATACTTAGAAACATACAATAATCCTTTTACGTTGGTATCAATTATGGCTTCCCAATCGTTTAAATCACCATCATAAATAGGCGAAAGTCCACTTGCTAAGCCGGCATTATTTACCAATATATCAATATTTTGCCATTCGGTTGGCAAACTTTCAATTGCATTTTTTACTTCAGTATGAATGCGAACATCAAACACTAAAGTCAAAACTTTTACAGAAAAAGACTCTTTTAATTCACTGGCTAATTTTTCAATTTTATCTTGTCTTCGAGCATTTAAAATTAAGTCAAATCCTTGACCCGCCAATAATCGAGCAGTTGCTTCACCAATACCCGATGAAGCTCCTGTAATAAATGCTATTTTGTTTGTCATTTTGCGTATGTTTGGTGTGCAAATTAATCAAAAAAAATGAATACTTATTTCGACATTATTCTACGCTCCTTAGCTGTATATGTTTTTATAATATTAGCCATTCGTTTATTTGGAAAAAAAGAACTTTCACAATTAAGCATTACCGATTTGGTGTTAATTTTATTAATTAGTAATGCAGTGCAAAATGCAATGGTTGGTCCTGATTCATCGCTTTCTGGCGGACTAGTAGCTGCTTTAACATTATTTGCTTTGAACTATATTATAAAATTAATTACTTATAAAAGTAAATTTATCAGCAATATACTGGAAGGCGAACCAATGATGTTAGTTTATAAAGGTTTTGTAAAAATAGAAAATCTACATAAACTTAAAATAACTTTTGAAGAATTAGCAGCTGTTGTTCGCGAACATGGACTAGAAAAAGTGGAAGATGCTGAATTGGTAATGCTTGAAAGAGATGGCAGCATTAGTGTAATTTCAAAAGAACTGAAAAATCAAACCATTCATAAACGCAAACGTTTAAAAAAATATGGCAATAAAAACAGTAATTGATTTGAGATTCATTGCGGAGTTAGCCATATCCTGATAGCGGGATTCACAGATTACACAGTATTACGTTTTATCAATAACTGAGCTTGTTGAAATGTTGCCACAGATTTCACAGATTACACAGTATTACTTTTTATAAATAACTGAGTTTGTTGAAATGTTGCCACAGATTTCACAGATTACACAGTATTACTTTTATCAATAACTGAGCTTGCGGAAATATTGCCACAGATTCCACAGATTGCACAGAATGTATGAATTATGAGTGATTTGTAATTTTTTCTCAAACACTTTGTGCTTAAATAATTAACATTATATTTACAATTATAAATTAACTCAATGATGATTGTTTTTACAACTAAAATTAGGACACTTTATATCATAATATTTGTGTTGTTTTATACAAATAATTATGCGCAAGTTTTAAAATCAGTTGCACCTTTAATGGTGCTTAACGACAAGGAATCAGACCTTATTTTGAAGTTTGAAAATTACCAATTAACGAAGCATATTAAACCTCAAATATTTTTTAGTGCAAATCCAAATACTACAGATCAAATTGAAGGTAAAAACCCAATTATTTTAAACGATTCGATGCTAAAAGTAAGATTCAATCCAAATGGAACTTATTATTATAAACTTACCAATGAACAAGAATTAAATATCTATGTTACTTTAATGGATGAAAGAGGAAATGCCATAAAAATAATACATCCTTTTAAACTTAAAGTAATTTACGACTCATTTTATTCATTAAAGGTGGATAGCGGAAATATTCCTTCACCAATCAATAAAAATCTTTATCCATTGAATATGGTAGCAAGGGTTATCAACTATCGTTATAGTACCCATTTTACACATCCATCCACCAAAGTTTTTATTAAAAGTGCTCAATCAAAAGCAACTATAAAGGTAGATTCATTTAAAGTAGAAAATGATAGTTTGATGAGGATATTTTTCAAACTTGATAATTCAATAGAAACGACAAATTTAAATTCAGGAAATATTAATTATGTTTACGATGTTTCCATTGAAAACGATGTGGATTTTAGAGGAAGTAGTTATGGTGCATTTAATTTTGAAAAGTCCATTGTTACTTGTAGTACAAGCGAAACTTACACTTCAATATACAAAGGTGATACGGGAAATATTTATACTTTTTATTTTCAAAAAAAATTGAATCAAACACTTCCAAAACCTTACCAATTTACATTTAATTCCTATGTAAACGATACTTTAGCTACTTTAATTAAAACCAAAATATTTTCTATACGTGCCGATACTCAAATTACTTATATAGTTAAAAAAGATTCCTTAATAAAAGATACCTTAATAAAATATACCGTTGTATGTAAATTTGATATAGATAAAAAGGCCTTAGGTGGAATTTATAGCTTAAAGTTTTACAATGATTCATTAGGTGATATTTGGCTAAACAACCTTTTTGAAATTCCTAAAGATATTGACGAAAACGAAATAAAATGTTATTATATTTACACTTTTCCAAGTTTTAAAGAATCAATATACTTTGATTGTATCAACAAATATATTTTCAAGGATTCAGTTGATTTTGTGTTTTATAAGAACAATTCTGTTACGAATGATATCCAAATTGAAAGTAAGTCATTTGATACGCTTTCAAATTATAAAATATTAAATGTTAGATCAACTCCAACAAGTGTTGGAATTTACGATTTGAAAGTGATTACAAAAAACCATGGTGATTATTACTTTCCTAACACAATTATTGTTTCAGATTTATACCACTTTCTCCAAATGAATGAATATGTTTTTGCAAAAGGAGAAACAAAAGACAGTATCGGGATTGGATTTCATAATAACTTTTATCAAAAATATAAAGGTTCAATAAAAAACTTTAAGTTTTACAAAAACGGATTGTTAACTAATAAAATAACTTTAACGCCTTCTACTTATGGTTCTATTGTTTCGGTAAGTAATGAGGCAGAAACAGGCTGGTATGATGTACAATTTGACACCATTTTAGTTGGTAATCCAATCCTTCAAAAAAACTTGTTATATGTTACAGGAAATTACAGCATAACAGATGTAAATCCTAAAGAAATGGTTTTGCAAGGCAAAAGAGAAAATAACTTTACCGTTCATTTTTCAAATAGTCATTTTACTAAAGCCACTGTTATCTATTTTAAATTCGACAACCAATTACAAACGCAAGATTACAAAGTTATAGATGATACTACAGTTGTATTTAAATTAACGCCATTACTTGATGGTATAATAAAATCATATTGCACTTTTTCTGTTTATAACAATATAGATGGATTTGTAATAGATACCATACCAATTCGAATTTATGAAACGCCAATTATATTAAGTCTTTCACCCAATTGGGGAGCTAGAGATGCAAGTGTAGATATCGTTGTAAAAAGTTACTTAAGTAACTATACAGAATTAGGAAGTATTCACGGTAAAGCTGAAAGTTTTTCAAGAAATAATTACAACGAAGATGCAAATGATATTAATTTTAGACAAAGAGCAGACATTATTGACGATACCACCTTATTAGTAAAAATATGGATATCACCAAAAGCCAAAGGCACTTACGATTTTTATATTCAAGAATATAATAGGTTTAGTGGTACAGTCACTTATAAAAAATCAATGTGTTTTACAGTAGTTCCAACAGGAATAAACGAAAATACCATGTATAAATCGATTGATATTTACCCTAATCCATCAGAAGGTAAATTGCATATTGATTGTGAAGAAGTGACCGATAAAATTTTAACCATAGAAATAATGGATAGAAAAGGTGCTATTGTTTACCAATCAAACTTTAAGCATGAACTAAATTTGGAAGAAATTTTAACCAATAAAGGATTGTATTTATTGATTCTTAAAGGAGAAAAGGGCGTTCAGGTAAATAAGATTTTTTATAAATAAATCAAAAATAACACGCTGACTATAATAGACGAAGGCTGCCTTAATTATTATAAAGCAGCCTTCTTTTATAAAATTGGGTTTAGTAAATTGGAGTTACAATTATTTTTTGATGTGAATCAAAACAGGCTTCGAATTGATTCTAGTTCTCATCATTTCCACAATTTTAAATGATAAAGTTATTGCTGCAAGTGTGATGATGTATGTTGTCATAATTGAATTGGTTTAGGTACAAATACAATTGCAATGCAAATACCAAAATCGTATCAGACACATTTTAAAGCATTTAACTTTTTGACAGATTTCTTTTTGAATCATTTGGAAAATATTAGTTCCAAAATGAAACAAAAAGACCTGTCACGTTTCAAAACCTGTCAGGTCTAATCCTAAAAAAAGGCCATCTCTTGCGAGACAGCCTTTCATTTATAATTTTCGAATTTCTTATTTCGAGTTTAGAATTTTTTTTTTCGAGTTTCGTGCTTCGAATTTAGAATCTATTTTTTTCCTAATTTATTCATGTCAACACCCCTACTTTTAGCCATGTCTTCCAGTTTTTGTTGGAATTTTGATTTGGTAACAGGTTTCTTTTTATTTTCTTGTAATTGGCTGTGTAACTTCTTTTCATCAACAAAAAATTTGATGATTAATTGCTGTCCAATAGTTACTAAATTACTTACAAAATAGTAATAATTTAAACCTGCCGCAAAACTATTTAAAGTAAATAAGAAAATTACTGGCATAAACATACCCAACCATTTCATTTGACCTGTAACTCCTGTAGCCTGATTATTATATATAGCATAAGCCACCGATGAAATAGTCATTAACAAAGCAAATAAACTCACATGGTCGCCATAAAAAGGAATAGTAAACGGTAAGTTTAATACATTATCAAAGGTTGATAAATCTTCTGCCCAAAGGAAACTTTGTTGGCGTAACTCAAAAGCCGAAGGAAAAAACTGGAACATGGCAAATAAAATAGGCAATTGTAATAAAACCGGAATACAGCCTCCAAATGGATTTACTCCCGCTTTTTTATACAACTTCATGTTTTCTTGCTGTATTTTAGTCATGTCACCATCATTTTTCTCTTTTATTTCATCCATTTCTGGTTTTAATAAACGCATTTTGGCTGCACTTAAATAACTTTTGTAAACCAAAGGCAATAAAGCAGTTTTAATTAAAAGCGTTAATAAAAGAATAATGATACCGAAACTACCAATGTATTTACTTAAGAAATCAAATACATTAATTACAATATATTTATTTACCCACCTAAAAATTCCCCAACCTAACGTTACAATGCGTTCTAACGAAATATCTAGTTTCTCTAAAGTTTTGTAATGATTAGGTCCATAATAAATTTTCATGGCAAAACTTTCGTTTGCGGTATGATTATAAGGTATGGTTAATTGAGAACTAAAGTTGCGTAAATTTAACTTAGTAGGATCATTTTTTGTTTCTAAAACTCCATTGGTAAAAGGCTTTTCGGCTATAATGGTTTGATTAAAATATTGCTGTTTGTAACTTACCCACTGTAAACTACTGGCAATATTTTCTTTTCCCTCGGAACCTTCTGAAATTTTAGTTGGTACTTCTTCTTTGGTTCTATAAAAAATGGTTGACACACGTTCTTCTGCGTCTCTTGTTTTTTCTTGAACTTTTAAATTTACATTCCAATTTAAATCAAAACTAGTTTTGTTACGCTGAATTATTTTATCTAAACCTACTAAGTTGATATTGTATTTCAACATATTGTTGTTTTGGTCAAAAGCATAAAATTGCTCCAAGTATTGATTATTGCCAACACTAACTTTCATGCTAATGCTTTTTTTATCAGCAGCAAGGGTAGGTTCGAAATACAACTCAGCAGTATTAATAATTTTGTTATCAACTGTAGCAAAATCAAACGATTGAATGTTTTCAGCACCATCCAAAAGTACCAAATCCTTTTGCTCGTAAGTTTTGTATTTTTTTAATTCTACTCGGTAAATTCGTCCACCTTTGTTGCTCAAGGTAATTTTCAACTCCTCGTTTTCAATGGTTGAAAATTGTTCCGTGCCTCTAGCATAAGCAGCAAAGGTTCCAAAAGTTTGCGCTGCCATGTTTGAATCGTTGGCGGCAGTTAAAACAGTGGTTACATTACTGGAATCTGATGAAGATTTAGCCAAACTATCTTTTCTAAGTTCTACCAACCTTAAGCTGTCTTTTTCTTTGTTAAAAGCTGCAATTTCGGCTTCAGATGGCTTGGTAAAATACACATAACCAAACATTAAGGCCATAATAAGTGTAATACCTAATACTGTATTTCTATCTAACATATTTTTTTAAAAGGATGCAAATGTAATAAGTTACCTAATCTTATAACTTAATTTACTTAGCAATTTAAAATTATTAATTAATTGATTATAAACTATTTACCTACAAACTCTACATTTAAAGCATCGCCCCAAAGTTCCTCTACTGCATAAAACTCGCGTTTTTCTGTTTGAAAAATATGTGCTACTACGTTAAAATAATCCAATAAAACCCACTCATTATTTTCTAAACCTTCTCGGTGCCAAGGGGTTTCGCCTGTAAGTTTTTTCACTTCTTCGTCCACGCTATGCGCAATGGCTTCCACTTGCTTATCGCTATCGGCATTACTAATTACAAAAAAATCGGAGCTAGCACCACGTACATTGCGCATGTCTAAAATCTTAATGTCTTGTGCTTTACGTTCAAACATTCCTTGTGCTACAGCCCAAGCCAAAAATTCGGTAGGATCTGTTATTTTATTAGTTTTGGTGGTTTCTTTTTTAGCAGTTGCTGCCTTTGAACTCACTTTTTTTGCAGCTACTTTTTTGGCTACCTTTTTTGCAGCTACTTTTTTTGCTGGTTTTTTATCAATGCTCATTTTCTATATATCTTATCTATATTGCGCGCCAAAAATAGCTTTTAAAAACGGTTTTAAAAATTTGTTCCCAATTCATTTTAAATATCAATTCCTAAATCAGGTAAATTCCACCAATAATTACCTCAAAAATTTAGATGCAGAAAATGGCTTGGTGGTTTATA
>JBGSBN010000035.1:0-21845 GCA_041730515.1 Methylacidiphilales bacterium
AGATAAAGTTTCTTCCAAATCTTCTATTTCCCAACATTTAATCAAACTTAGTGCTGTTAACTTTTTTAAACTTTTTAAAGCATCAATAGTTTTCAATTTGCTGCAGTAAAATAAGGTCAATGAATTTAAACCACTCAAATCTTTTAAGGCATCTAAATTTTTTATGTTACAACTGTATAATGTCAATGAATTTAAGCCTTTCAAGTCTTTTAAAGCATCAATATTATTTAGTGAATTGTAAAAAATGGCAATTTTGTTCAGTGAACTTATTTTGATTAAATCACCTAAATTATTGATATCACAATCAACATCAATATATAATGAGTCAGGTTGTAACACGTTTATTTTTGCAGTAACTTCAGGTGTTAAAATATCGATGCTATTTATACTTTCGTTTGTTATTGTATTGTACCAGCTTACTCTTTGTGACAAAGCAGTAAAAGGATTTAGTATTAAAATGTATGCAATAACCAATAGTGTTTTCATATTTCCTTTTCTTTTATTGATATTTACAACAATTGACTAATAATAGATTGATTTTTTAGATAATCTGTGAATCTGTGGCAAAACATTTTAATTATTTCCAGCCCAAGTTTCTCTATCAAGGCTTCGGTATTGAATGGCTTCGGCTAAATGTTCTGTTTTTATTTCTTCGCTTCCTGCTAAATCGCTAATGGTTCTTGCTAATTTTAAAATTCTATCGTAAGCCCTAGCCGAAAGTTGTAATTTGTTCATAGCAGTTTTTAACAAGGTTTGGCCAATATTACTTATTTGGCATAACTCGCGCACTTGCGTACTGCTCATTTGTGCATTGCAATAAATATTAGGGTTGTTTTCAAACCTAGCACTTTGAACCAACCTTGCTTTAATTACTCTTTCTCTAATGCTTTCGCTCTTTTCGGCTTTGCGCGTATCGGCCAGTTGGTCAAAATTAACAGGTGTAACTTCTATGTGAATATCAATTCTGTCTAATAATGGTCCAGAAACTTTACTCAAGTATTTTTGAACTACGGTAGTGCCGCAAACACAATCTTTTTCGGGATGGTTAAAATAACCGCATGGGCATGGATTCATACTGGCTACCAACATAAAACTAGCAGGATATTCAATGCTAAATTTAGCCCTAGAAATAGTTACTCGCCTTTCTTCTAATGGCTGACGCATTACCTCTAAAACGGTTCGTTTAAATTCAGGTAATTCGTCTAAAAACAATACGCCATTGTGCGCTAAACTTATTTCACCCGGCTGAGGCACATTGCCACCGCCAACTAAAGCAATATCAGAAATGGTGTGATGAGGCGCTCTGAAAGGGCGCATGTATAAAAGCGATGAACCGCCTTTTAGTCTGCCGGCCACCGAATGTATTTTGGTAGTTTCTAAGGCTTCGTGTAAATTTAATGGAGGTAAAATGCTAGGTAAACGCTTGGCCAACATGGTTTTTCCTGCACCTGGAGGGCCAATCAAAATAACATTATGACCACCAGCTGCCGCAATTTCTAAAGCTCGTTTGATATTTTCTTGTCCTTTTACATCCGAAAAATCGTCTTCGTTTAAGGCTAAATTATCTTCAAACTCCTTACGGGTATCAATTTCGTAACGAGATAAATGTGATTCATCCCCATTAAAAAACTCAATGATTTCGCGGATATGAGTTGCGCCATACACTTTTAAGTTATTTACAATGGCAGCTTCTTTGGCATTTTCTTGTGGTAAAATAAATCCTTCAAAACCTTCTTGACGTGCTTTTATGGCTATAGGCAAAGCGCCTTTTATAGGTTTTAAATAACCATCAAGGCTTAACTCACCCATAATAATGTACTTTTCAATATTATCAGCCACCAATTGGTCAGAAGCAGCTAAATAACCTATAGCTATAGTTGCATCGTACGATGAACCTTCTTTTCTAATATCGGCTGGAGCCATATTAATTACCACCTTTTGCCTGGGAATTTTATAGTGGTTATTTTTTAAAGCAGTTTCTATTCTATGCTGACTTTCTTTTACTGCATTATCGGGTAAACCAACCAAAAAATAACCTACACCATTGCCTTCGCTTACATTTACTTCTACTGTAATGGTAACTGCATCTACACCATACACGGCACTTCCAAAGGTTCTAACAAGCATGTTTTAATTTATATAAATAATATTTATAGCAATTATAAGCCGAAACTCAATTTTAAACAAGTAGGATTTTAAATAGATTGGAAAACATCAAATATCTATTTATAAAATTGATGTGATTAGAAATGGCCTATTATTTTTTCTTTTTACCAAAATCTTTTGGTCCGTAACCTTGCTCGGCTAATGCTTGCCAATACTCGCGTCCGTATGCTACAAATATTTCATCGCCAGGTTTAAAATTACGGCTAGCTATAATAAAAACCCTGCCACGAATAATTTCGAAACGGGCATTGTTTTTTAATCCGATAATTTTGGTAAAACCATTTGCATCGTTACAGTAGCGGGCTAAACTATCTAAATGGTTTTGTGCATCAATGCATTTTTTTTCACTTATATAAAAATAATAAGCTCCCACACCTTCTTTAAGTGCGTTGTTTCTTCGCTCACATTCTTTCCAGGTAATTACATCGCCTGTGTATTCAATTATTCGTTCACCACGTTTAATTACAGAGTCAGTAAATAATCCTTTGCCAGCACCTTTAAGCGTGCTTTCGCTAACATATAAAGCCATTAACTACAATTTTTTTATTTAACTACAAAACCTACTTTTTTCCAATAATTGTTCTAAAATGGTCGTCAATTACATTCAAACTATTATCAAAATGATCGTTGTTATTTACAATGATATCGGCCTGAGGCATAAAAGGTAATAAAAATTTTTGGTAAGCAGGCATTACATGGTTGTTCCATTGGTAATGAATATAATCTATTGGAATATTTCGTTCGGCTGAGTCGCGTTTTAACCTTCTGTTTAAAGCAATAGATTCATCGGCTTGTATAAATATTTTTAAATCAAATTGTTTCCTAATTTCCTCTGAATAAAAAATAAACAAACCTTCGCAAACTATAATGGGCGCAGGCTTAAAAGTTAAAAGCGGGCCAACTTGGTTTTCGTGTTGAAATAAATACTCGTTTCTGTAAATGGTTTCGTTGTTATGTAGTTTTTCTAAATCTTCGGCAAATGCTTTTAAATCAATGCATTCAGGAAGGTCAAAATTAATATTTCCTCCGGGGTCTAATTGGTGTTCAAAAGCTAATTTGTAATAATTATCTTGGCTAATAACACATAACTCATCGGTAGAAAATAGTTGTTTTAGCGAATTTAAAAAGTGGGTTTTCCCCATGGCACTTCCACCTGTAATTCCTACTAAATAAGGTTTTTGAACTTGCATAATTTGTCCGCAAAATATGTTATTTAAAGCTGTAAAAAAATTATGCTGTAAAATATTAAGCGTAAATCTTTAAAAGTCTAGTCCAAGTGCAAAGTAATAAATTGGTTTGCTTGCTACTTCTGCATCTTGAATTCCCCATGCAGTATCAAAACGGATAAAATAACCTAATAATTTAGTTCGTAAACCACCGCCAAAACCTGCTACCAAAGGATCGCGCACATTGGTAACCCTTGCCAATACAGGTGTAATGTTAATTGTTTTTTGGTTAAATGTGTTTTCATCACCATAAGGATTATTCCCTATCCAAGCTGTTCCCATATCAAAAAATGGAATGATTTGAAAATTATTTAAGAACTCACTGCGCAGTGGTCGGTTAAAGGCATATTGAAAAAGGGGAATTCTAATTTCGGTATTCAATAGCACAAAATTATTTCCATTTCTAATGTTTTGTTCAAACCCACGAAGATTGGCTGCTAATGCTTGGAAAACATAGTTTTCGGTTGTTGATGTGCTTGATTCATTATTAAAACGTGGAGAAATCCAGTTTTCAACCCCACCTAAATAATACACCACTTTGGCTGGTCCAAACGATGAGTTGGCTGTTAAGCGTGTACACCAAATAATTTGTCTATGAATTTTTTCGTAATGGCGTGCATCAAATCCAACTGCATTTAATTGGGTATTCCAATCGTCAAAATTAGCATATCGCTCGTAAAATAATTTTAAGCGAGTACCATTCCATAAGTTTAAACCTTTAGGAACTGTATTGTCAAATACATATTCTAATTTTGCGCCAACCCAATTGGTAACTCTATCGGGCACTTCCAAGGTGGCATTGCTCGATCCTCTTAAAATGTCTCTATCGGTTCTTCCAAAAACATTTAACCTTAAACTACTTGTTTGAGAAATAGGGTATTTTAAAATATACCTTAATTCATGACTAAAACTTTTTACTGCTGTATTGTTTTCAGGTATTCCTCCGCTTCTGCTTTGGCGATAAAATACAAATTTATGATCAAGTCGTTTTTTTAAAGTTTCAAACGATGCAAAATAATCAAATCCTGAGGCATCAAAACTAACACGAATACCGCCTGTAAATCGGTAATCTTCCAATAGGTCAATCATGCCCAATTTAAACATACCATTTAAGCCCGGATTAAACATTTGAGCAGCTGCACCTCCAATGGGTTGGTAGTAAGTATTAATGATGGAATTATCTATTTGGGTTACTACTTGATCTGCAAAAAAAGTAACATCGTAAAATTTAGGAGAACTTATTTTTAAACCCTTTTTGGTGGTTTCTGCCAAAGTGGTTTTTGGCATAATTAAAAACGCAGGACGTTTATATTCTTCCGGTGTAAACTCACTCATAAAAAAGAATAAGGAAGTGTCTTGTGCAATACGTATTTCTGATTCTTGATTTTCGTTTTCCTGCTTAATTACGTAGTTGGTATCGGGTAAATTTATTTGTTCAGCAAAACTTCTAAAAATACGCAATCCACTTTCAAATTGTTTATTGGTTACCCCTGTTTTAAGCCTGTACATATTTGGATAACTTTCAATGCTTTTGCTCCATTCCTCAATATTTTTTTCTTGGGTACTAGTTTTTATATAATACTTATTGTTGTAAAGCATTAAGTCGTAAGTCGTTTTGGATTGAGCTGATACATCGTGTGCTAAAACTCCTCGTTGATAGTTAGTTATTGGGTAAGTGTAAACCAAATCTTTATTGTAAACAATGGTATCAATTTTTTCTACTGTACTATCTAAAACAATACTTTTACCTCTATAAGTAAAACTGCTGCCGCTCCAAGTTGGTTTTTCGGTAAATAGCAGCGTGTCCATTGGTTTTTCGGTATATTCAAAATATTTTACATAAATACCTGTAAAATCGTACTCCTCTTCTAATCGGGATGCATACCTGTTTTTGGTTCCATTATAATCACTTATAAAAGCATAATAATTACGTTTATATTCTATAGGGCTAGTTTCGTTCACATAAGGTGTTTTGGTTAGCCTTTTTAGCATTCTTGTTTTTGGCGATTCGTCTAAATCATACAAATAAACATCGTAATTATTGTTTGATTGTATGGTGGTTATTACGCCAGCATTTAAAGAATCAGTTGGGCGATTGGAGCTAAATATAATTTTACTTGAGCCATCGGTATACCTAGGAAAAGCATCATCGTAAATATCGTTGGTTAATTGTTTTTCTTTTCTACTTGGAATATCGTAAACATAAATATCTGATTGGCCTTTTCTAATGGCACTTACCACCAAAGTTCGTCCGTTATCGCTGTAATCAAATCCAGTAATTTTATCAAATTTAAAAAACTCAATTACTTCCTTGTTTTTATTTACCAAATCTAAAGTTTTAAGTAAAAGCTTTCCCTTTTTTTCGTAAACCATTGCCAATTTATCCCCACCTTGCTGCCAAGCCACAGTTGGAAAACTGTAATCATATTCTAATTGGTAATATTTTATACCACCTTTGAGTACTTTTTTTAACTTATTGGTTTGGGTATTTAGTAACCACACTTTATATTTTCCATTTTTATTGGATGTAAAACAAACGTAATTTCCTTTACTCGATACTTTCATTTGTGGTTGAATGTATTGGGCCACTCTTCGTTTGATCTTTACTTCTACCAAGGGCATATTTCGGCCTACATCTTCGCGGTTATACATTTTTTGATAATACTCAAACCAATCTTTTTGTATTTGTTTAAATGTTTTTTCACCACCACATACAAAACTTAGGGCACTCTCGTAATTACGGGTAACCCTCACTGCATAAATTACTTGTTTTATAACTTCTTCGGGCCTTTCGCTATTATCTATGATGTATTTCCAAATGCTATGGCCTGCAAACACCGCATCTTTTTGGTTTAAACGATTGAACTTTTTAAATTTTTTATTTAAAACACCGTCTTTCATTCTATTATCCATATCAGCATCCCAATCTTTGCTAATATAGCTAGTTAATCCTCTTAAAAACCACTCAGGTAAGTTAAGTAAAGCAGCATTTTGAATTCGTTCTTGTAAACTACCACCATATAATGATTCGTTAATCAATACCATGGCTATACCTTCGTTCAATTGCCTTGCTAAGTCGGCATGATCGCCATTAAAGTAAACATAAATTTTATTGCTATTTACTTGCGTGTAACCTCCAGTATTTTGTGCTAAATCCTCTAAACCAAAATTGCTTTGTTTTAAATCAGATTGGGTGTTAAAACAAATAATTTCGATTCTACCACTTAAAGGATGTTCAATTTTTTCTTCTAATACGGGCAGTTTATCGTTAACATATTTTAGGCAAAAAGTGGCTAATTCTTTTCCTCCACTGTAGTAGTATGCATCAAAATTTTCAACGCGTAAATAATTCCAATCAAATGGGCCGTATTGTACTCTATTTTGACCAAAAGGTGTGTTAATACCTTGGCTAAATAAATGATTATTGAAGCCAATTAATATACAAAAAATTAAAAATATTATTGAACGCATGCATTTTTTAATTGACATCAAAAATAAACTCAATTTTATAAATACAAAGTAATATTATTATAAAGTTTTAAGCGGCTAAAAAGTAAGTCTTTTATTTGTTTAGGTTTAATAGCTTAATTGCCTTTAATTTTGTTTTTTTTAAATGGAGTCTTTTGCTAATTAACATTGAAAATTGGCGAGTTATTTTTTTGGTATTAAATAAAATTTTTAAATTAGTAGCATTGTATTAATTTTGGACTTAAATTTTTGCTGTGTTTCAAACTCCAATCCTTTTTTTAATATTTAATAGGCCAGATACTACCAAAGCTGTATTTGAAAGCATAAGAGCTATAAAACCACTAAAGCTATACATTGCTGCTGATGGAGCTAGGATTAATAAATTTGGTGAGGATTTACTAGTAGAAGAAACTAGGGCCATTATTCAATCCATTGATTGGGATTGTGAGGTAAAAACACTTTTTAGAACCGAAAACTTAGGTTGTAAAATAGCTGTTAGCTCTGCTATAAATTGGTTTTTTGAAAATGAGGAACAAGGAATTATTTTAGAAGATGACTGTTTGCCAAATCAAAGTTTTTTCTATTATTGCGAGGAATTGCTTGACTTGTATAAATCAAATTCAAAAATAATGCATATTGGAGGAGTTAATTTTCAAAATGGTAAAAAAAGAGGTAATGCTTCTTACTATTTTACATCCTACAATCATGTTTGGGGTTGGGCTACTTGGCGGAGGGCTTGGTGTCACTATGATATTAATTTAAATAACTTAAAACAAGTTAGTTTAGATAATTTGCTAAAGAATAAATTTTCAAATGAAAGCGAAATAAAGTATTGGAAATTAATTTATTCGAATATTTTGAACGATAATATATCTACTTGGGATTATCAATGGCTGTTTTCTATTTGGGCCAATAATGGAATGTGTATTTCGCCAAATATTAATTTAATAAAAAATATTGGATTTAATAGCGTGGGGACGCATACTGTTGGTAATGATATTTTGGGTTTAGGAAATATGGAACTTAAAAATTTGAATACCTTAATTCATTCTCAAGATACTGAAATAAACAAAAATGCAGATAATTATGTATTTAGAAATTTTATTAAACCACCTATTTACCTATACCTTTTTAAAAAATTAATTTATTTGATCAATAAGTAATATATTTGCTATAAATTGATATTTTATGTTTCTGAAAGCGGAAAGGCTTGGTAGTTTTATACTTAATTCTGTTGACATTAGTTTATTTGACAGAGTTTCATTGTTATTCAAAAAAAGATTTAAGAAAGGTGCAGTTAACTTAAATTCTTACAAATTTCATTACACTGACGCTGTATCCTTTTTGGCTATTTATAGTGAGGTTTTCAATAAGAAAATTTATAATTTCAAAACGAATTCCAACCAACCAATTATATTAGATTGTGGTGCAAATATTGGTTTAAGTGTTCTGTTTTTTAAAAAAATGTATCCAAACGCCATCATCCATGCTTTTGAACCAGACGCTGAAATTTTTAAATTATTAAAACAAAATTTACAACCTTATAATTTCAATGATGTTTTTCTTCATGAAAAGGCAGTTTGGGTAAATGATCAGGATTTGTCTTTTGTGTCTCAAGGTGGTTCTTCTGGTAAGATAGGTTTTTCTGAAAACGCATCCAAAGTTGGAGCCATTAGGCTAAAAGATTTTTTGCAAAATCAACAAATTGATTTTTTGAAAATGGATATTGAAGGAGCTGAGTACCATGTATTGCTTGATTGTAAAGACGAACTAAAAAATATAAAAACGCTTTTTATCGAATATCATTCTTTTTATGACGAAGAACAGCACTTGGATGAGATTTTATTGTTTATAAAAAGTGCAGGATTTACGTATTATATTCAACATGAAACCACGAGTAATAGTCCATTTGTTTCAATTAATTCAATTGGTAATATGAATTTACAAATAAATATTTTTTGCTATAAGAACCTGTAAATGAAGAAAGTTTGTATAGTTGTACCTGTTTATAGAAAAATACCAACTCCTTTTGAAATTGTTTCGTTAAAACAACTGTCAAAAATTTTAGGAGAATTTGATATGTTTTTTATAGCCCCAGATGGATTAAATATGGAGCCGTACAATAATATTATTTCAAATGCAAAAACTGTATTTTTTGAAAAGAATTATTTTAAAAACGTAAAAAGTTATAGTTCTCTTTGTAAAAAGGCGGATTTTTATAAATGTTTTTTAGGTTATGAATACATGCTTATTTACCAAACCGATTGTTTTGTGTTTAAAAACGAACTGATTAGTTGGTGTAACAAAGGGTATGATTATATTGGTGCGCCTTGGATATCTCAAGAGTGGATGGTTGGCATGGCTAAGGATTTAAAAATGCCATTTATTTTCAAGTATTTTAATAAAGTTGGTAATGGTGGCTTTTCTTTACGTAAGGTTAAGAAATTTTACTATTTTGCCATTATTAATTCATTAATAGCCAATTATACTAATTTCAACGAAGATGTTTTTTGGTCAAATCTCCCTAGAATTCTCTTTCCACGATTTAAATATCCATCCTTCAATTTGGCTTTATCGTTTGCCATAGAGGAAAACCCACAAGAATGTATCAAGATAAATAATAATAACTTGCCTTTCGGTTGTCATGCATGGGAAAAACATGACTTAAATTTTTGGAGAGAGATTTTTATGAAATATGGAGTTGATGTTTAATTAGCACAAATTTTTCGTTTTCGAATTTTCCAACTCAAGCTTTGCATTTCCTTTATTCTAATTGTGATAATTAAATCAAATATTGTATCTTAAATTGATAGAATTGTTTACAATTAAAATAATTTTTCATTGGCGCCATAATTGGTTCCATGGTTATTAAATCCTGATTGGTCTTGTGCATTTCCACTAAATGGATAGCAAGCAACAAGTCCAGTATTAATGGGATTTGCTATGGCACATTGGTTGCAAACAACTTGGGCTATAGCATTTATTCTAAACAATATTAAAAATAATAAACTAGCTATAGATAATATTATCATTTTATATTTGGCAAATATTTAAGAATATTATCATTCCTATCACTTTGAAAATCCTATTGCTTGATAACTATGATTCGTTTACACACATGCTTAAAGATTATATTGAGCAATGTGGCGCAGCGTGCATGGTTTTTCGAAATAATGAAATTTCTGTTGCTGAAATAAAATCAATGAATTTTGATGCCATAGTAATTTCTCCTGGACCCAAAGCGCCAAAAGATGCATGTATTTTAATGGAACTAATTGATAAATTTTATAATAAACTTCCAATTTTGGGTGTTTGCCTCGGGCATCAAGCTTTGGCTCAATATTTTGGTGCAGTTTTAGATAAAGCACAATTACCTAGGCATGGAAAAGTTGATTTAATGGAGCACAATTATGATGAAATGTTTAATAATGTGCCATCTCCATTTTTTGCAACTCGCTACCATTCTTTAATTATTAATAATTTGCCCGAAATCCTTATTCCTACAAGTTATTGCAGTGATGAGTTAATGGCTTTTAGACATTGTAATTTACCTATTTGGGCAGTGCAGTTTCACCCTGAAAGTAGCCAAACTGTTTTTGGGATTGAAATTATTAGAAACTTTGTAAAACAGATAGCAAAAACTAAATTGTTGCAAACCTAGTTATAGTAAGTATATTTGTTTAAATTTATTCATGTTTGCATATCAACTCATATCTAACGAAATGTTTGCCTAAAAACCCAGCGACTCTGCATCGAGTGCCTTGGTCTTTATGGAAGATTGGCAGGTAAAAGATTTACCTGTGGTTCAAAATGGTAAATTAATGGGAACAGTAAACGAGAAGTTGCTTTTTGATAATGAAGATGAAAAAGTAGCCAATATTCTAAATCCAAATGCTGGCTTTTGCTTTGAAAATACCCATTTTTATGATTTACTTAAATTGCTGTTTATTGGAAACATATCAACAATTTCAGTTTTAGATAAAGAGCAAAATTTTATAGGAATTATAGCTACAAAAGATTTAGCCAAACAACTTTTTGACCACAGCACACTCTCGCAAGATGGCGGAATAATTGTATTACAAATGAATGCGCGTAATTATTCATTGGCCGAAATTGCTAGAATTACTGAGGTTAATAATGCTAAAATTTTATACCTTCATGTAAATCCTTTGGCCGATGCTGAAAATAATATTCAGGTTTCGTTAAAATACAATATTACCGACCTAAAATACATTATTGCAACTTTTGAGCGATTTAATTACCAAGTTGTTTTTAGCAGTCAGCAAATGGATGAAGACGATTCTTCAAGCAAAAGGTACGATTGGTTAATTAAATATTTGAATACATAAAAAACTATGCACTTAGCCATTTTTGGTAGATATTTTAAAGAGGAACGCTACACCGAATTGCAGCAGTTTTTTGATTATTTAAAAATCAGTAAGATTAATTTTACGGTTTACAGAAAGTTTTTGGAAGATGGCTTGCGTAATGGTTTAAACGTTTCACCCAAAACAAAAACTTTCGATACATTCGATGATTTTAACAAAAGTAATTTTGATTATGTAATAAGCATCGGTGGCGATGGCACCATATTGATGTGCTTGGAATTTGTGCGCGAAAAAGAAACGCCTATAATAGGTATAAATACTGGTAGATTGGGATTTTTAGCTGGAGTAGCTGCCAAAGATGCTTGCCAAATGGTAGATGAATTAGCCAAAGGCCGATATACCATTGACTCAAGAACGGTATTGAAACTGGATAGCAATAAAACTGACATGTTTGGTGGGGTAAAATACGCTTTAAACGATTTTGTGATTCATAAAAAAGATAGTTCTAGTATGATTACCATTCATACTTTTATAAATGGCGAATTTTTAAACTCCTATTGGAGCGATGGACTTATAATTTCAACCCCAACTGGGTCAACAGGTTATAATTTAAGTTGTGGTGGGCCAATTCTATATCCATCATCTGCTAGTTTGGTTATAACCCCAATTGCACCACATAATTTAAATGTAAGACCAATTATTATTTCCGATAACAATGTAATTTCTTTTCAGGTTGAAGGTCGTAGCACTTCGTTTTTAGCAACACTAGATTCGCGTTCAGAAAGCATTGAAGCCAATACCGAATTGGCAGTTAGTAAAGCAGGTTTTAAAATGAATCTATTGCGTTTAAATAATGAAAACTACCTGAAAACGCTTCGTGAAAAATTGATGTGGGGAATTGATAATAGGAATTTTAAAAATAGCTAGTTGTTACTTTATTTCAATTTTTTTCCCAAAGGTTAAGGTCTGTAAATCTAGTTTTACGTAATAATAGTCGTTTTCCGAATTCCTAAAATCGTGGTCATCGTTGGCATCTCGTTGAATTTTTATCATTGCAAAGTTGAGTTTTTCAAAAATTTCAAACGATTCCACATTTTCACGAGGTGAGGTTAACGCACGTAAATTATTTCCATAAATATCGCATACATAAAGTACTGCTGGATCAAATTCGTCAATTTTACCATTGTTGTTATAATCTACATTTTTTACCCTACAAAAAAAGTGTTGTTTAGTAAAATTCCTATTTGGTTTTTTGTTGTAAAAGGTTTCATATCGGTTGTAAACATTTAAAATATAAGTGTTTGATTCAAATAATCTTTTACTGCTATCGGTAACAAAGTTGTAGAAAATTAAGTTAGCAAATAAAGGTTCCCAATTGGAGATTTTGTTATTTGAAAAGTAGTTAGAATTATAGCTAATTGGAATAACAATAGTAGAAGTACTATCAACCATGATAGGTGTTTCAAACTCAAATTTTAGGCTGCTACTTTGTGCAAATATTTGTTTGAAAAACAATAAATTAATAAATAAAAATAATAGAGAGTTTTTGTAAAAATGCGCCATTTTGTTAAAATTTTTAGTTTAAACGCTTGAAGCATTGGTTTTGTTACACAAAAAGCCTCTAAGTTTTACTTAGAGGCTTTATAATTTAAACTTTAGTTCTAATAAACTTTTGGTTTTTTCTAATATCTTACTCGTGGTTAATTATTAATTTTTTAACTACTTTCTCTTTTCCAGTAGTAAAGTATAGGAAATAAATGCCATTTGCTTCATTCGATAAATCGATTGAAGACGGAATATTTTCTTTATAAAATACCTTTAAGCCCATCATATCATATACCGAAACAGAAGATGTTTCATTCATGCCATCGTTAGTTGAAAGTTTTATTACACCTGTTGCAGGGTTAGGATAAAACTCAATGCTTGCTGTTTCTTCTTGGCAATTATTTACCACAATTATTTCGGAATATGAATAGTTGCCATTAAAGTCAGTTTGTTTTAGTCGGTAATACTTATAATTAAAGGTTTGATTGCCATTTAAATAGGTATATTTTTTGATTGAATTAGAATTACCAGCACCATCTAATTTTGAAATTATTGACCAATTTTGCTTGTCGCTACTCGATTCAATGTAAAAAAATTCGTTGTTCGATTCCGAGGCAGTTTGCCAGTTAAATGCCATTTCTTTGCCCTTACATGTAGCAGAAAAAGAAATAAGTTTTACGGGCAAAGTATTCAATGTTTTAGAAATGTTAATTGCGCCTGCAGTGGTAAGCCCTCTGCCTAATATGCTTGAATTTGGTAATAAGTTTAGTGCCCCATTGGCAATTAAGGTCCCTCTTAATACAGCGCTATCTCCTAAGGTAAATGCACCATTTATCTGCCAAAATACATTATTAATATTTGCCGAATTGATGAGTAATACTTTGGCTGCTGTTCCTGTTGATAACGCACCATTTATTTTAATTATAAAAACTGCATTTGGATTACCTAAAGCATTTAAAGTTAAATTTCCATTTATTGAGGCTAGTGTTGTTATACAATATTTTTTAGGAGTAAGTATCTGTCCGCTTCCCATTGTTGCGCCAATTGTACTATCGCAACTTAATGCGCTTAAACTAGCATAGGCAGTACCTAAATTTGTAGATGCTAAAGCTGTTACTGAATCAGCAACGTAAACGTTTCCTGTGAGTGTTCCTGGCGGAAATCCAGTTAAAGCGCCTACATTGGTACCAATATCTCCTGTAATAATAGATGTGCCTGAGTTAGTAAAAGAACCTGTGCTTGTAAATAATGCGAAAGTTGTTGCTCTTCCCAAGGCAGGAACTTGCGCAAAGTTAGTTTTAGGAAAAAGTGTTATAATAAATAAGAAGTAAATGCCTAATAATAAGTTTTTCATAATAGAAGAATTAATTTGTAAATTATTTTAAGCATCAAAGTTCTTGTTATTAGCTTAATATGGTATTACATAATGTTGGTTATTAGTTGCATAATTAACAGCATTTAAAAACCCTTGATAATTATAATTCTTCATCACTCTAACACTATTCCAATTTATATAAAAACCGAACCACCGGAAATGACAGAACTAAATTTCTAATCGTAATTACTTGACCAGTTTTAATAATTTAAACTTAGCCCTACTCCAAAGCCCATATCACTATCGTAATGTGTTCTAATGCCCATATTTTTATTTAGGATGTAACGCAAATCTGCCATAAATTCTTTGTCGGTGTTAACCATAAAACCTGCTCTCATTCTTTTTGTAATGGGTATATCTTCTCGCATGAGTGAAAGTCGAACAATTCCATCGTGATAAACTTCTGCCTGAAAATTCAGTAACATTGGAAGCGTGTACATAACCCCTAAACTTATGGCAGTTCTATTGTCCTTTTTATTCACTTGTCCGAATAAATTATCTTCCTGTTCATCAATTCCCATTTTCCGGTATCGCCAATCAAAACCAATAAAAGGTATTAGCCATTGCATTTTCCCAACGTATCGTCCTATATGTGTTTCGGTTTCATAGCCGTGCATATCGTTGTATCCTAATCGCCATTCTGCGCCAATGCTCCAACGTGTGTTTTGTAACATGGCCATTCCATCGTTTCCATTGGTGGCGAAGTCTTTGTCTGCCATAAAATGCGGTTTTCGATCATCAGCAAACAGTTTTCGTTGTGCCAATTTCGGATTTGGTATTAAAGGATTTGGTGCCTGATTTTCATAGGTAAAAACCCTACCCATGCCGCTCATCATGTGGTATAATATGTGGCAATGAAAAAACCAATCTCCTTCTACATTCGCATTGAATTCTAACGTATCGGTTTCCATGGGCATAATGTCCACCACATTTTTTAAAGGTGCAAATTCACCGTGTCCGTTGAGCAATCTAAAATCGTGTCCGTGCAGATGCATTGGGTGACGCATCATAGATCCGTTGTAAATAACAATTCTAACATTTTCACCTTTTTTAATCAATATTTTGTCTGTTTCGGAAATTACTTTGTTGTCTAAACTCCATACGTAGCGATTCATATTCCCAGTAAGCTCAAAACGCAATTCCTTTACAGTAGCATTTTTTGGAAGCTCTGTTTTTATAGGTGATTTCAGCATTGCGTAGTTCAATGTAACAATATCTGCCAAGGCATTTGCATTGTAACGGTTGGGGTCTTTATTATCTTGTTTTGGTTTTGCATCGCCTGTAATTTCGGGATACATTACCACATTCATATCCATTTGGTTCAAACTCATAGCCATTCCCATATCGTCTAAATCGCCATTCATTTTCATCATATCGTTCATCATTTTCATCCCTTCAAAATATTTCAATCTTGGTTGGGGAGATTTCAACTGCTTGATGCCATTGCCAATATAATAAGACGCTGAATTTGTTCTGTCTTCGGTGGTTGCTAAAAATTCGTACGCAGTATTTTCGGCTGGAATGGTAACGATAATATCATAGGTTTCAGATACTGCAATGATTAATCGATCTACTTCAACGGGTTCAACATCATTTCCATCGTTGGCAACAACCGTAATTTTACCGCCTGCATAAGTAAGCCAAAAGTATGATGAAGCTCCACCGTTTGAGATTCTAAGTCGAACTTTATCACCGGCCTTTAGTTGTTTTCCATCAATATTTCCAATTTCTGAATTTGGATTTCCGTTCATTAAAATTTTATCATAATACACATCGCTTACATCCATTGCCAACATTCGTTTCCACTCATTTTTTAGTTTGGTTTTAAAATGCCCTGCTTTTATAGCTTCTGCATAACTTTGTGTTGCATTTTTTTTGATAGCAAACCAGTCGGTGGCATTGTGTAACATTCTGTGTACATTTTCTGGATTGTAATCTGTCCATTCACTTAACAGGATAGGAACAGTTGGCAAATCATCAATCCCTTTTCTAAACGTGGGGTCGTGCTGTTTTTTCAGCATTACAAAATTTCCATACATGCCAATTTGCTCCTGTAAACCTGAGTGACTGTGATACCAATGTGTACCGTTTTGGATGATTGGGAATTTATATACGTGTGTTGTATTTGGCTCAATAGGCATTTGTGTGAGATTAGGCACACCATCTTCTTTGTTGGATAAGAATAATCCATGCCAATGCAGGGATGTACTTTCTTTTAACTGATTGTGTACGTGAATTTCTGCTGTGTCTCCTTCTGTAAAAATGAGCGTTGGCATAGGAATTTGACCATTTACAGCTATTGCCCTTTTTTCTTTTCCTGTAAAATTTACAATAGTATCTTTTACATAAAGGTCGTATCGAACTATTTTTTGAGAGAAAATAGTATTACTTACCAATAGCAATAATACTATTTGCAGCATTTTTTTTGGCAGCATATTTTGTATAACCATTTTAAAATTTTCAATTATTGCGTTTTAAAAAATGGCGTAATCGTTTTTTCGATTACGCCAAATGGAGGTTTATTTAATCGTTTCTACTGTTTTACCACAAGTCAACATTTGCGAGCCGTAGTAAGGGTTTTTAATTGTATTTTCTTTGCTTAACCAATTTGCTCCTTTGCCATCATTATACATTGGGCAATGTTCGTAATAAACGGTAGTTTCTTGCTTGCTCACTTTCAACAAATCATAAAAATTTGCCGACAAAGCCATAAATGCATTGCGTTGTTTTTCTAAATTAGTTGTAGCAGAAATTTTATCAGTGTTTGATTTTAAACTGCTCAATACTTTCATCCAAACAGCGTGTTCTTCTGATGAAAGTTTATCCATTTTTACTGCATTGGTTTTTACAAGTAAATCTTTAGCGATTGTTGAAGCTAATTTTCCATCAGATTTTACCAAAGCATCTTTTACAGCAAAGTAGTTTTCAAAAATTGTTTTCAATTGATTTACTTCTTGTTTTGTTTCAACTGGGGTTTCGTGTTTGTGCATGGAATGGTCTTCCATTGCCACTGTTTTAGCAATGGCCGTTTTGTTTACCCTTTCGTATTGGCAACATCCTGCAAGTTTGCTATACACATCATCGGGTGCAAGGAATTTGTCGCTATCATAACCGGCTAGTGCAATACGTTTCAAAATCTCATCTTGATTTGTTTTGGTACTGTCGTAAATTAATGTTGCCATTTTGGTGTCTTTGTTCCAGTCCACATTAGCCACTTTTTTTATATTTGCTGCTGTTTCAATGGTCTTTTCGCACATTTCGCAGTTGCCATATATTTTTACACTTTCTGTTTTAGTATGCTGAATTTGAGCATCACAAAAAGAGAATGAAAACAGCAATATAATTGCCATTGATATTTTTGATATTACGTTCATAACTGTTTTTTTTTATTGGGTTAATAATTCAATTTTAAATCCTGCTTCTTGTACTTTCTGCATTACTTCTTCTTCGGTAATTCCTTCTGAATTTACAGACAGGATTTTATCTTTGTTTGCTGTTTCTACATCCCATTGGCTAATGCCATCTGCATCGTTAAGGAATGGGGTTACTTTTGCCACACAACCACTACAGTTGATGTTGGTTTTGAATTTTAATGTTTTTTCGTTCGTGTTCATTTTGATTTTTTATTTAAATAATGGTACAAATTTCGCTGGAGTTTTGCCTTAACTTGTTACTTCATTTTTGAAATGATTTGTAACATTTACGGCTGCTTACCTTTTATATTTCAACCAAAGGCTATTACTTACCACACTTACGCTGCTCAATGCCATTGCTGCACCTGCAATCATTGGATTCAGTAAGAAGCAGTTAACCGGGTATAAAATCCCTGCTGCAATAGGAATACCAATCAGGTTATAAATAAATGCCCAAAATAGGTTTTGTTTGATGGTTCTGACAGTAGATTTTGATAAGTGAATTGCTTCGGGAATTTTGGTGAGGTCAGATGAAATAATGGTCATTTTAGCCACATCCATAGCAATATCGCTTCCTTTGCCCATTGCTATACTTACATCAGCTTGCGCCAATGCTGTGCTATCGTTAATACCATCGCCAACCATTGCCACTATTTTTCCTTGTGCTTGCAATTCTTTTACAAATGCCGCTTTATGTTCAGGCAGTACTTCTGCTTTGTAATGTTTAATTCCAACTTGTTCTGAAACCGCTTTGGCTGTCATTTCATTGTCGCCAGTAATCATATACACTTCAATGCCTGATTCTTGCAATGCTGCAATTGCCGTTTTGGAAGTCGCTTTGATTTGATCCGCAATGGCTAGTAGTGCGATTACTTTTTTAGTATTCGTAAACCAAACAACCGTTTTGGCTTCATTGCCCCATTGATTGGCTTTTTCAGCTACTGATTGTTCAATCAAAATTTCATTTTCTTGTATGAGCTTTTTATTTCCAATCAAATATGTTTCACCTTCAATTTCAGCTTTTGCTCCTTTCCCAGTTAGGCTTTCAAACTTTGATATTGAAACATTATTTTGGTTTTTTAAATGTGTAACAACCGCTTCTGCCAATGGATGTTCTGATTGTTTTTCGATACTGAATAATATTTGTTTGAAAGCTATATTATCATCTGTCCAAAAATCATTGGTTACAATAGGTTTCCCTTCGGTAATGGTGACAGTTTTATCAAGTATAATTGCGTTTACTTTTTTTGCTAATTCCAAACTTTCGGCATCTTTAATTAAAATTCCTTTTTCAGCACCTTTGCCCACACCAACCATGATGGCCGTTGGCGTAGCCAAACCTAATGCACAAGGACAAGCAATTACCAAAACAGTTACAAGTGCCAATAAACCCTCTGTAAAGGCGTTTTTACCACCAAAAATATTCCATACAATAAATGCTACAATTGCAATTCCAATCACAACAGGAACAAAAATGCCAGCTATTTTATCTACCATTTTTTGCACAGGAGCTTTGCTTCCTTGTGCATCCTGCACCATTTTGATAATATGTGCAAGCATTGTCTCACTGCCTACTTTGTCGGCTTTAAACTGGAAACTTCCTTTTTGGTTGATTGTTCCTGCAAATACTTTGTCGTTTTCATTTTTCAAAACAGCTACAGGCTCCCCACTCAACATACTTTCATCTACATAAGAGTTTCCGTTGATTACCGTTCCATCTACTGCAATTTGCTCACCTGGTTTTACTAATATAATATTCCCAACTTCTACTTTTTCAATAGGGATTTGCATTTGATGATCACCATCGTGCACAATCGTTACAGTTTTTGGCTGCAAGCCCATCAATTTTTTAATGGCAGAAGAAGTGTTGCCTTTGGCTTTTTCTTCCAAAAGTTTCCCCAACAATATAAAGCCAATAATAACCGAAGCAGCTTCAAAATAAACGTGTGCGTGTAAACCTCTTTGGTGCCAAAATTCAGGAAACAGTGTATTGAAAACGCTGAAAATGTAAGCAACACCAGTACTTAATGCTACCAAAGTATCCATATTCGCAGAGCGATGTTTGGCTTGTTTCCAAGCATTGATGTAAAAATCTCTTCCCAACCAAAATAATACTGGGGTGCTCAAAACCCACATGATTTCGTTTGCAAAGGGCATATTCATAAAAAACATTCCGATAATTACCACCGGAACAGATAATGCCAAAGCCCAATAGGTTTTATTTTTAAGCTTATTGAATTGCTCTTTTTGAATGTTTTCTAAGGTTTCCTCACTTGAACCACTTTCATCTATTATCAAGTCGTAGCCAATACTCTGAACAGCTTTCTTTAAATTTTCAATATGAACCATTTCCGGAATGTATTCAACGGAAACATTTGCCGTGGCATAATTCACACTTGCTTTCACTACACCCGTTTGCGATTTAAGCATACTTTCTACGCTTACCGCACAAGAGGCACAAGTCATTTGCAAAACTGGAAATGACTTCTTAACTGTTGTTACACCATAACCTAAGTCTCTGATAGTTTTAACCGCTTCCGAAATGGATTCTTGATTGTTGGTCTGAATTACCGCCTGCTTATTATTGAGTTCTACCCGGTGCAATTCAATACCTTTGAGTTTAGCAATGCCATTATCCACAATCTGGGCACAGTGCTCGCTGTCAACGCCCTTCAGTGGTATTCGAAATTCATTATTATTTGTTGCCATACTTTTTCTGTTAATTGTATGACAAAGGTGAAGGTATTACATTGCTATCTTGTTACTTGATTTTGGATTGTATTTGTAACATTTACACTTTGTCTAAAGGTTTGCGTTTCTTTTCCTTTACATTTTTAAAGTGAGTAGGAGTAAGTCCTGTAATTTTTTTAAACTGATTGCTCAAATATCCAACGCTTGAATAATTCATTTGATCAGCTATTTCGCTCAATGATAATTCGTCATAAACCAATAATTCTTTTACCTTTTCTATTTTTTGAGCAATGAAATACTTTTCAATCGTTGTTCCTTCAACTTCAGAAAATAAGTTGGATAAATAAGTGTAATCGTGATGAAGCTTATTGATTAAATAGTTAGACAAATTAGATTTTAACTCGCTGTTTTGATGGTGTATTATTTCAATAATAGATGACTTAATTTGTCCGATTAAACGGCTTTTTTTATCATCAATTAGTTGAAATCCAAAAGTTTTTAAATGAATATCAATGTTTGTTTTTTCAAAATCAGCTAAGTCGTCTTTAAGTTCAACTTCTCCCAATGAAATAGTTGAAGGAAGATGGCCTAATTTCTCCAATTCGCTTTTCACTACCAATACGCAGCGATTACAAACCATGTTTTTGATATAGAGTTTCATATGCTTATAAATTTTTTAAAAATTTAGAAATCAAGAGTTATTTAATTGGTTTAAAACCTACACAAGTTTACTGAATTTTTTATTTCTTTATAAAACAAGCTGTTTCCTATTTTAAAAGCATTTATTTATAAAATAAAAAAGCCTCTAAGTAAAACTTAGAGGCTTTAAATAAATTATTACGAAGTAGCTTTTTTAGCGGCTACTGTGTTTTTTAACCATTCGTAAGTTACTGATTTTGGTCTTTCTAAAGGCAATCCTAAAGCTCTATCCCAAAGTAACGATGCCATTACACCCAATGCTCTACTAACACCAAATAATACGGTGTAAAATTCGTATTCAGCAAAGCCGTAGTGTAATAACAATGCACCTGAATGCGCATCTACATTTGGCCAAGGATTTTTAATTTTTCCTGTATTTTCTAAAATAGGAGGAGCTACTTTGTATATTTTCCAAACTATATTCACTAATTTGTCATCAGGCATATACGTTTTGGCAAATTCTTGTTGCGCAGTAAAACGAGGGTCAGTTTTACGCAACACTGCATGTCCGTAGCCTGGTACCACTTTTCCTTCGGTTAAAGTTTTTTGAATATAGCTTGCAATTTGTTCTTCGGTTGGATCTTCTCCAATTTCTTCTTGCATGTCTTTTATCCAACGGATAACTTCTTGATTTGCTAAACCATGCAATGGTCCTGCCAAGCCATTCATGGCTGCGGCTAAACTTAAATAAGGATCTGATAAAGCTGAACCAACCAAGTGGGTAGTATGAGCTGAAACGTTTCCACCTTCGTGGTCAGCATGAATAACTAAATATAAACGCATTAACTTATAAAACTCGTTTTGGTCGTAACCTAACATGTGCGCAAAGTTGGCAGCCCAATCTAATTTTGGATCTGGTTCAATATGCACATTGTTATGATACATTTTTCTATAAATAAAGGCAGCTACACGAGGCAAGCGACCAATCAAATTC
>JBGSBN010000036.1:0-21496 GCA_041730515.1 Methylacidiphilales bacterium
TAATTTATGGTTTTTTCTTCTAAACCTTATAGTTCCGTAGGAACGATACTTTTGTAACAACGGTCCCTATTTATCGGGATTAACCCGTTGAAAAATGAACGCAACCTGTTTTACAAAAATCCCAAAACATTTGCGCAAAGCTTTCGGCTTTGCGCAAATGTTTTGGGATTTTTGGTGTTTTTATCCATACTTTTAACCCCGAAATTAATTCGGGGCTAATGATATTAAACTCCTCCTGGAGTTTTCCTTAGCTTGACGCGTATGCGATTTATTGGGACAACAATCTATCCATTCAAAAAATTTGTTCCACAGGCTAAAGACATGTGGCAATTCATATTGACATTTCCATAAGGGGGTAAGTCTTTTATAAAGAATTCATTATTTCTTCCTCAATCAATTTAAAATAAACAATTTAACTCCTGATTTATCAGAAAACAATTTGTCCAGTCAACAATTAAACAATTAAACAATTAAACAATTCAGCAATTAAACAATCTCCAAATCAAAATAAATGTATTTCAAATTTGCTTGCGCCATGCGCGAAAACACTGCAAACGTAAATCAAAACTAGCATTTGGTAAATCAGGAATACGTAAACTACCATTTAAACCTACTATTGCAAAAACACCAAATAATTGTATTATTTACAAACTATGAAAGCCATTAAATAAAACCTAAAAATGTTTACATTTGGTTAAGTTTTAAATGACAATCAAATCAAAAAAATAATACTTTTGCAATCTATGAACAAAAAACACCCTTTAGGTCTCCCCTTTTTGTTTTTTACAGAAATGTGGGAACGTTTTGGCTATTACTTAATGATTGGCATTTTTCAGTTGTACCTAACTACTTCAATAGAAAAAGGTGGATTAGGAATGAATAGAAAAGATGCCGCAGATATTTATGGGACTTTTATTGCATTTGTTTTCCTTACTCCATTTTTGGGAGGTTTATTAGCTGATAGGATATTAGGCTATAGTAAGTCAATATTCATTGGCGGAATTTTAATGGGTTTAGGTTATTTAGGATTAGCCATACCGGGAACTAAATTTTTTGCATTTTCACTTTTTTTAATTGTGTTGGGAAATGGTTTTTTTAAACCCAATATATCTACACTATTAGGTAATTTATACAATGACGAAAAATACAAACACCTAAAAGATTCAGGATACAATATATTTTACTCAGGTATTAATATTGGTGCCGCAAGTTGCACATTTATAGCTGCTTTTATGCGCAATAAATATGGATGGAGTTATGCTTTTGCCACTGCCGGAATTGGTATGTTTGTGGGTTTAATTGTTTATTTTATAGGTTTAAAACATTACAAACATGCCGATGTACTTAAACCAGCTCAAAAGGAGGATATGCCTCTTTCGAAAATTTTTACAACCGTGTTTTTACCTGCTATTGTTGTTGGATTGAGTGCATGGTTCATTCCAGGAAATATTTTTGGAAGCGATAGTACCGATGCATTTATTTTTGCAACCATTCCTATTATTGTATTTTATGTTGGATTATATGTAAAAGCTTCTATAGCCGATAAAAAGCCTTTAGCCGCTTTGCTAACTATCATGTTGGTTTCTGTTATGTTTTGGGCTGTATTCAAACAAAACGGCACAGCACTTACAACATGGGCTCAATTTTACACCGACAGGGAAACACCAACAGTAGTTAAAAGTACCGCGGAAACTTTGTACCAAGTTGAAAAAGTTACAAATAAGTTTGATTCTGTTGAAGCCTACACCGACAAATTTTCACTAATTAAAGAAAATGGAAAAGTAAAAAAAGTTTGGGATAAACCTGTTTATTTTAGAAATTTACAAGTAGAATTAACTCCTGCTGAAAATACTGAAATTGCTTTATTTAATACCGAACTATTTCAATCCATTAACCCTTTGTGGGTTATCATTTTAACTCCAGTAGTAGTAGCATTTTTTGCATTTCTTAAAAAGAAAAAAGCAGAACCAAGCACTGCTTCTAAAATTGCATTTGGATTACTAATTTCTTCACTAAGTACCTTAATAATGGTAGGAGCTGTTTATTATTGCGATAATGGAAACATGAAAGCATCACCTTTATGGTTAATTGGCTGTTATGGGGTTGTAACGATTGGTGAATTATTTTTAAGCCCAATGGGATTATCGTTGGTTTCCAAATTAAGTCCAAAACGTTTAACTGCATTGATGATGGGTGGATGGTTTTTATCAACCTCTATAGGAAATAAACTATCGGGAATTTTAGCTACCATGTGGGATGGTTATCAAAATAAAGCAAACTTCTTTTTGGTAAACTTTGTATTGTTGGGCATTTCTGCCATTGTTATGTTTATGTTACTAAAATGGCTTAACAAAATATTGAAAGAGAATTTGGAGTGAGAGTTAAGTGTGAAGTTTTAAGTGTGAAGTGTAGAGTATAAAATTGTAGAGATGGGAGTTGAGGATGACCTTCGGCAAGCTCAGGGTGACAACAATGAGAGTTGGGATATGAGAGTTGAGAAATGGGAAGTGAGAGATGGGAAGTGGGAGATGAGATAAGCAACACAACAATTTATCAATACAACAATTAAGCAATACAACAGTTAACCAATTAAACCTTTAAACAAACAACGATTAACCAGTTAAACGGTAAACGAGCATCGAACAACGGTAAACGAATAACGATTAACCAGTTAAACGGTAAACGTACACCGAACAACGAGAAACAATCAACGGTAAACAACCAACGGCAAACGGTAAAAAAAATGAACAAATGGTATCTTTTATATACAGCTCCAAGGGCAGAAAAAAAAGTAAATTTAGAGTTAACCAAACGAAATTTTACAACCTTTCTCCCGTTGCAAAAGAAATTAGTACAATGGAGTGATAGAAAAAAAATGGTAGAAACTCCCCTATTTAGTTCGTATATTTTTATTTACACCTCGTTAAGTTTCTATTACGAACTTTTAAATATCGTAGGAATAGTTAAATTTGTAAACTTTCAGGGGCAGCCAGCCGAACTAAGTGAAAACCAAATTAATTTAATTAAATTAATGGTAGCAAATTATGAAGATGTAGAGGCTGTAACTGAAATTTTTGAAAAAGGAGAACAGGTTAAAATAATTGCAGGTCCTCTTCAAAATCAAATTGGAGAATTAATAGAGCATAAATCGTTAAAAAAAGTAATGGTAAAAATTGAAAATACTGGTTTCTCACTTGTAATTCAATTACCAAAAAACATCATTCGAAAAGTTTAAAAATGAAAATAAAAAATATAGTCTTATTCAGTGTATTAGGCTTAGCTATGCTAAGTTCTTGTGTTTCAAATAAAAAATACATTTTATTTCAAAATGCTAAAACTAGTAGCCCAAGTGATTCAAGCAAAAGCAGCTATCAATTAGATAGAACAATATATAAATTACAAGTAAATGATATTTTATATATTAGCTTAGTATCTACAGATGAAAATGTGACTAGAGCATTTTCGCATGGTGGTGGACAACAAATGATGCAAGTTCAAAGTCAATTAGGTAATATGGTTTATCTAACTGGCTATGCTATAAATAGTTTTGGTGAAATTGATTTACCTGTTTTAGCTAAAGTAAAAATAATTGGATTAACTATTGAAGAGGCAAAAAAATCCATCGAAACTGAATTGAATAAATACTTTAAAGTGTATCATTTAATAATAAAACTAAACGAAATGCCTTTTACGGTTTTAGGAGAAGTAACAAGACCCGGACGTTACAGCGGTATGGTTAATCAAATTACAATTACAGAAGCTTTAGGTTTAGCAGGCGATTTATCTCCTATTGCCAACAGAAAAAATGTTACTTTAATTCGCCAATTACCTGAAGGTGCTAAAATTTATAAATTTGATATCACTCAAGCCGACATCATCAATACGCCTTATTATTTTTTAAGACCCAACGATGTCATTTATGTGGAACCTCTAAAATCACGTTCTATAGGTAATTTTAGTAATTTTCAAAATTCATTACAAACCATCACCCCTCTGTTAACTACTCTAGTTTTAGCTTTAAACACTTACATCATTATTACTCGTTAATCCATGGAAAACAATAACCAAAACGATACCCAACAAACGGCATTTTCTGAAAACTCAATAAATTTTAAAATTATTTTAGGTAAATTTTTAGCCTTTTTACCATTTTTTATTGTAAGTATTTTAATCGCTTTGTCAGTAGCTTTTTTAGTGAATAGATATGCTACTCCAAGATATGCCTTAAAAGCTTCTTTGTTAATTAAAGATAAAGGAAGAGGTGCTTTTGATGGGGCTGAAAGTTTTTTACAGGGTTCTTCGTTACTAATGCAAAGTAAAAATATTGAAAATGAAATTGGTATATTAAAATCAAGGTCATTGGTTGAAGAGACTTTAAAAAATTTGAATTTTACTGTTTCGTATTTTGGAGAAGGTAAAGTAAAAAAATCAGAAAAATACATTGATTTACCCTTCATAATAGAATTAGACACCAATCATTTTCAATGTTATGGTGTACCTATTTTTGTGCAATTTAAAAGTAATAACCAATTAGAAATAACCACCAATAAGAAGTCAGGAAGGGTATTAATTCCTTACAACGAGCAAGCAGTTGATAATGTAAATGGAATAATTGAAACCAAAAGTTATGACCTTGCGCAACCTATTGTTTTAGAAAACTTAAAGATAAAAATAACTTTACTTGATAAAAAATTAATTGATCAAAATGAAAACAAACATTACTTTATCTTAAATACCAAAGAAAGTTTAATTAAAAAATATGCGAATAGTTTTGCCGTAAAAACAATCAATAAACAATCATCTATTGTTGAAATAACCAAAGAAACTAATTATCCAGAAAAGGATATGGAATTTTTGGACGCTTTATGTAGAACTTACATTAATTTAGGAGTTGATGATAAAGCTCAAATATCAAAAAACACCATCAAATTTATTGATATACAATTAAATGAATTGAGAGATACCCTTCAAAATGTAGAAAACAGGTTATTGAACTTCAAGTCTAATAATAAAATCATCAATTTAGGCGAAGAAGGTCGCTTGATAATGACTAAGTTAAGTTCACTTGAAAATCAAAAAGCTATTGAGGAATCGAAGTTTAAGTATTATTCATATTTATATGATTATATTTACAAAAATAAAAATTTCAAGGAGGTAATAGCCCCAAGTGCGATGGGAATAGTTGATCCATTGCTAAACTCATTGATATTAAAACTTGCTGAGTTATACACAAAAAAAATTACTTTTGAATATAGCATGCAAGAAGCCAATCCTGCTATTTTTGAAATAGACCAAAATATCAAAAATATCAAATTATCATTAATTGAAAATTTGAATAATATCAAAAAACAATCACAATTAATTATAGGTGATTTAAACATTCAAGTTAACACGGTTGAAAAAGAATTAAGTGGAATTCCTGTTACGGAACGTCAGTATTTAAATATCAATCGTAAATTCAATATCAGTGATAAATTATACACATATTTGTTAGAAAAAAGAGCTGAAGCCGGAATTGCAGGTGCCTCGGTTGTAGCAGATAATAGAGTAATTGACAAAACTATTGTAACTGGTAAAATTTACCCACAAACTGCTTCTATTTATTCTATAGCATTGGCTATTGGTTTAATAATTCCACTTATTATTATTTTAACCATTGAGTTTTTTAGCACTTCAATTACCAATCATGCACAATTGCAACAAGTTTCTAAAATCCCATTAATAGGAAACATCATTCACAATACAAGTAATAATGCCTTGGTTATAGCCAATTCCCCAAAAGGAAGTATTTCTGAATCTTTCCGTAATTTAAGGAGTAATTTAAATTATTTAATTAACGATAAAAATAAAAAAGTAATTTTAGTAACATCCACTGTTTCTGGTGAAGGTAAAACCTTTGTATCTATGAACTTGGCATCGGTAATAGCCATTGGTGGTGCTAAAACAATTTTAATTGGAGTAGATTTACGTAAACCAAAAATTTTCCAAGATTTTAATTTAAACAATGCCATTGGGGTTACCAATTATTTAATTGGCAAAGCTACCTCAGATGAAATTATTCAAAAAACATTGATAGAAAATCTGGATGTAATTACCGCGGGCCCTACACCTCCAAATCCTTCTGAATTATTAATGAGTGAAGGTTTCGAAACATTATTGAATTTAATGAAGGAAAAATACGATTATGTAATTTTGGATACCCCACCAATTGGTTTAGTTGCCGATGGTTTAGATTTAATGAAATATGCGAATCTTAATTTATACATTGTCCGTCAACGTGTAAGTAGAAAAAACTACCTAAACTTAATCAACGATATTTACATGAGCGATAAAACCAAAAATATTGGATTGGTATTCAATGATGTAAACTTTGCCCCTGTATATGGCTATGGTTATGGCAATGGATATGGTTACGGCTACGGCTACGGCTACGGTTACGGCTACGGATACGGATACGGATATAGTTATGGAGCCTATTCAAATTATGGCGTTTATGGAGATAATGTAGAAAAAGAAAAGAAACCATTCTGGAAAAAATTAGTTGGTTTATAATCAATCAATTCAAAAAGCTGTCTTTAAAGGGCAGCTTTTTTTTGTAAAGACAAGGCATGCCTTGTCTTTACCTTTTCATCGTCCGAACCGTGTCATGCATTGCGTGATTGATTGCTATGATTTACCTATCAAACCGTGCGGGAACGTCATTGCGATCGTAGTGAAGCAATCTCAAACGAGCTTCTACTATACATGCCTCTTTGCAGTCAGCAATTCCCCTCCTCGGAGGGGTTAGGGGTGGGTAATTTCGTAGGACTATGAATTTCCATGGGTTAAAACCACATGGTTACAATATGAACCGTTCCTACGGAACTTTATTATACGGCCTTTATTTGTAATATATCACGCTTGCGTGATTGATTATGATGATAAACATGATTTGCCTATCAAACGGTTCGGGAACGTCATTGCGATCCTAAAGAAGCAATCTCAAACGAGCATCTACCTTTTATGCCATTGCATTACTTCGTTCCTTCCATTGACGAAAAGTAAAGGTGCGGAATCGTCAACCTGAGCGTAGAGAAGGAACTTTATAAGGTGCTGTTTATCATGCAGACTAGGCATGCCTTGTCTCTACCTCTTTCCATGGGTTGAAACCACATGGTTACAATATAAACCGTTCCTACGGAACTTTATGATACCGCCTTTATCTGAACTATGTCACACCTTGAATGATTGATTTTAATGATTAAAATGATGTTTTTCATCAGACGGTGCGGTAACGTCATTGCGATCGAAGAGAAGCAATCTCAAACGAGCATCTGCCTTTTTCCAGTCAGCAATTCCCCTCCTCGGAGGGGTTAGGGGTGGGTAATTTCGTGGCCTATGAAATTTCCATGGGTTGAAACCACATGGTTACAATATAAACCGTTCCTACGGAACTTTATGATATTGGCATTTCAGGCATCATCACCTGCAATACAACTCATTGTCTTAAATTTCCATGGGTTGAAACCACATGGTTACAATATAAATCGTTCCTATGGAACTTTATGATACGGCCTTTATCTGTATGTCACACCTTGAATGATTGATTTTAATGATTAAATTGATGTGTTTCATCAGACGGTGCGGGAACGTCATTGCAATCGTAGAGAAGCAATCTCAAACGAGCATCTGCCTTTTTCCAGTCAGCGATTCCCCTCCTCGGAGGGGTTAGGGGTGGGTATTATTCAATAATTCAACTTAACTGCTTAATCTTGATTAATCATTAGCTTGCTCAACTATAAAGCAGTAGCCATTTATTGATAACATTCAAAAAACACTAATATAAACTCCAATATTATCAATACAAACAATTAGCACTTTTTATCTTGTGGCTTTAACTTCAATTATATAATTTGCGCCAAATAGTAACATTGCAATTTACTATATCTATTATTTAAATCTATGTAATGATAAATTATAATTCTAAAATTTACATTGCTGGCCATAACGGAATGGTTGGCTCTGCCATAAAAAGGTTGTTAATCAATAACGGATACCAAAATATTATTGGAAGAAGCAGCAGGGAGTTGGATTTACGGGACCAAACAGCCGTCAAAACATTTTTTATTGAGGAAAAACCTGCTGTAGTTGTTGATGCTGCTGCAAGAGTAGGTGGCATATTAGCTAATAATAATTATCCATACCAATTTTTAATGGATAATATGCTCATTCAAAATAATTTGATTCAGGCTGCTCACGAAAATAATGTTCAAAAATTCATTTTTTTAGGCAGTTCTTGCATTTACCCTAAACTAGCCCCTCAACCATTAAAAGAAGAGTACCTTTTAACAAGCAGTTTAGAGCCAACTAACGAATGGTATGCTATTGCCAAAATTACTGGTGTAAAATTATGTGAAGCTATTAGAAAACAATACCAAAAAGATTTTGTGAGTTTAATGCCGACCAATTTATATGGCCCTTACGATAATTTTGATTTAGAAACCTCACATGTATTACCAGCTATGATTCGTAAGTTTCATGATGCCACTCTTCGACAAGCTCAGAGTGACAATAAAAATAATTCTGTCGTACATAGTGAGCCTGTCGAACTATGGGGTAGCGGAACTCCCATGAGAGAATTTTTACATGTTGATGATATGGCTAAAGCAGTATTATTTGCCTTAGAAAATGTATTGCCTGAATATTTAAACAATGTAGGTACTGGAGTTGATTTAACCATTAAACAATTAGCTGAAACCATTCAAAAAGTAGTTGGACACGAAGGTGAGATTATTTGGGATACATCAAAACCTGATGGTACACCCCGAAAATTAATGGATAATTCAAAAATGGAGCAATTAGGCTGGAAAGCAGAAATAGCACTAGAAGATGGAATTAAAGAAACTTATCAATGGTTTTTAGAGCATGTAAAGGAAGTGAAGGAAGTAAGGATTACTGGTTAATTGGTTAAAAATGGTTTAACTGATTAATTGGAGAATTGGTTGACAGTTTAACTGATTAACTGGTGAATTGGTTAACTGTTTAACAGATTAGATTTTAATTTATAACCAATTAAACCTTTAGTAATTAAACCATTATAAACAAATAAAAAACAACCCTTTAAGCAATTAAACGCTTAAACAGTTAACCTTTCAATCGCATGTACCATATCTATTCATTTGAAAAGCTTGATGTATATAAACTTGCTAGAAAATTTAAGATTGAGGTAAAATTGATGTGTAAATTATTTCCAAATGATGAAAAATTTGATTTAATTAGCCAAATTAATAGGTCAGCAGTAAGTATTTCAGCTAATATTGCAGAAGGTTCCGGGAGGTCTTCAAATATGGACCAAGCTCATTTTACCAATATCTCTTATGCTTCCGCACTTGAAACAATTGATCATTTGAACACAGCTTTGGATATGAATTATATTAATGAAACAAAATATACTGAAATGAGGATTATGTTAGATGAAATTTTAAACAAACTCAATTCATTATATAAATACCAGATAAATAACAAAGAAACGCTTAAGAAAAGAATATAGAGTGGGTTAACTTGTTAAAGAGGGTTAACTGGTTAAAGTGGGTTAACTGGTTATTTAGATAGTTGATTTAATATAGTAATTTATTATCAATTAAACCCTAAACAATTAAGCTATAAACAAATTAACCCTTCATCAATTAACCCCTAATCAATTAAACAATTAAACTCTAAACAATTAAGCAATTAGACAAAAAAATGAAAACAGCACTTATTACAGGAATTACCGGACAAGATGGGGCTTATTTAGCCGAATTTTTATTAAAAAAAGGATACTTCGTACATGGTATCAAGCGTAGAAGTTCTTTGTTTAATACCGACAGGATTGATCATTTGTATCAAGACCCACACGAAAAAGACGTAAACCTTAAATTACATTATGGCGATTTAACGGATAGCAGTAATTTAATTAGAATTATTCAAGAAACACAGCCTGACGAAATTTATAACTTAGCAGCCATGAGTCATGTGCATGTAAGTTTTGAAGAACCTGAATATACGGCCAATGCCGATGGTATTGGAACTTTACGTATTTTAGAAGCATTGCGCATTTGTGGTTTAACTGAAAAAACCAAAGTTTACCAAGCTTCAACTTCTGAATTATATGGTTTAGTGCAAGCTGTACCTCAAAGTGAAACTACGCCTTTTTACCCTCGCTCCCCTTATGCTGTAGCTAAAATGTATGCTTATTGGATCACTGTAAATTATAGAGAAGCGTATAATATGTTTGCTTGTAATGGTATTTTATTTTACCAAGAAAGCCCTTTACGCGGAGAAACTTTTGTTACCCGAAAAATTACCCGTGCTGCTAGTAAAATTGTATTAGGCATTCAATAAAAATTATACCTAGGTAACTTAAATGCGCAGCGACATTGGGGACATGCCAAAGATTATGTAGAAGCAATGTACTTAATTTTACAACAAGAAAAACCCGAAGATTATGTAATTGCCACAGGTGTAACTACTACCATTCGTAAATTTGTACAAATGGCATTTGCTGAAGTAGGAATAACAATTGCTTTTAAAGGCGAGAACGAACATGAAATTGGATACGTTGAAAGTATAAATGATGAAGTATTAAATATGAAAAAAATTACTACTTCCTTAAAAGCAGGTGATGAAGTAGTTGCTGTAGACCCACGTTACTTCCGCCCTACCGAAGTTGAATTATTAATTGGCGACCCAACCAAAAGCCAAACCAAATTAGGCTGGAAACCAAAATACGATTTACCAATGTTGGTAGAAGACATGATGCAATCAGATTTAAAACTAATGCAACGTGAATTATTTTTAAAACAATCAGGACATAAAGTATTAAGTCAATTTGAATAAATTGATTGTTATTTTTGGCACAAATAGGCAAAGCTGATAGGTTTTAATACCTGTCAGCTTTTTTTATAAAAAGTGTGAGAACATCATTGCGATGGCGCCTAAGCGTGAGAAGTATTTTCAGGCCAACCCTTTGTCTCAACTGTGTCACACCTTGAATGATTGATTTTAATGATTAAAATGATGTGTTTCATCAAACGGTGCGGGAACGTCATTGCAATCGTAGAGAAGCAATCTCAAACGAGCATCTGCCTTTTATGACTTTGGATTGCTTCGTTCCACAAAATGACTAATAGTAAGGTGCGGAATCGCCATCCTAAGCGTAGAGAAGGAGCTTTATAAGGTGCTGTTTATCATGCAGACAAGGCATGCCTTGTCTATACCTCTTTCCATGGGTTGAAACCAAATGGTTACAATATAAACCGTTCCTACGGAACTTTACAATTACTGCCATTGCAGGTCATCGCCTACAACATTTCTACTTCCCAACCTCGTCATGCCGTAGGCATCTTCCTTGGTAATCAATTATCTTTCCATTAGCCTTGTTTTACTTTCATAGGGCAACCACCCTATGTTGAAATATTTCGCCCTTTCAGGGCTTATCTCTGCCCAAGATTGGTTGCCGATAACTATGCAACCTAATTCATCGCCTGAACTATGATTTTTTTGATCAATTTTAAGCACCCACCCCTAACCCCTCCTTGGAGGGGAATTGCATTGAGGTAAAACAAAAATTATCGTAATATCTTAAACCATAAATGAATAGAAGTAAAAAATTATCGTGTTGACTCAAACCACTTTTAAAATAATACCATTTTGATTTACAAAATAGACCAATATGTGATTAGCTATTCCCCTCCTTTAAGTGGTAATAGATGGTTTTAAATCCAAATAATTACCAAAACAAAACACCATTTTAAATACAAAATTCAATTTTTTGAAGTTAGAAATTCCCCTCCTCGGAGGGCTTAAGGGGTGGGTTTAAATCCAATAAAAAAAATGACACAATTTTAAAATAGAATTCAATTTTTTGCAGTCATCAATTCCCCTCCTCGGAGGGGTTAGGGGTGGGTATTAGATCCTATACAAAATCATTATTTAAATATACCAAAATTCAGTTTCAGTTAACTAAAATTGTAGGACATGTAAAATTAAAGAAACATATAAATCTGAAAATCTTTCCATTACAATTGTGCAATTATTAATAAAATATTATGAATGAGCAATAATTTTGGTATTTGTTACAATTGTACTAATATTGAGCAATAAAAGTACTCAAATTCTTTTCTTTTTCGGTACTTGATACATCTTTTTGACACAGCCAAACCTGTGACTCACCAAGCGAAGCTGTGAAAAAATAGACAAGAGAATTCAGATTAGAGAACCCAAACAAGATTGTTCTCACTGGTGTTAACGTGTTAATTTATTTAATTTAATAGGGTTTCTGTATTTGAATATTATTATAAGTATTACATAAAAATAATAGTAGCAACATTGTGTCATAATTTTCAAAACTTACAAGTATATCAAAGAAGTTTGTTAGTTGGAGTCAAAATTATGGCTGTTATTGACGATGTTAGACCATATAGATTAGCAGAACAAATTATAAGTTCTTCTATATCCATTTCTTCAAATATAGCAGAAGGCTCCGAGAGAGACTCTGAAAAAGAATTTATTAGGTTTTTACAATATTCAAGTGGTTCAACTGCGGAGTTAATTACACAATTAACAATTATTGAATTATCTGGAAAAAAATAAACCTTGACTTACCTTCATTGATAACTGAACTAAAAGAAATAAATGCAATGTTGAGAGCACTCATAAATAAACACAAAGCCCTTTTGGATAAATAGTACTTTCTGATTTTTTAAGAGTTCAGAATAGAGAGTTCAGATTAGAGAGTTCAGAATAGAATCTATCTTATATTTGAAATATTAAATCTTTTATCTGGAATCTTTTATCTATAATCTAGAATCTTTTATCTATAATCTTTCATCCTAAAACTTTTCACTTAAAACTACCCCTTGCTAGACGCACTTATCACATCTAAAACCCGAATCAAATTATTACTAAAGTTTTTCTTAAATAGTAACAATAGGGATTATTTGCGCGGTTTAGAAAGCGAATTTGGAGACTCCTCTAATTCAATCAGGCAAGAATTAAATAAACTAGAAACAGCAGGCTTGTTAGAAAGTAATAGTGAGGGAAATAAAAAAATTTTTAACGCCAATACCAAACATCCCTTATTTCCTGAAATAAAAAGTATTTTGATGAAATTTACTGGACTCGACCAATTGATTATTCACGTAATTGATAGATTGGGCGATGTAAATGAAGTGTATTTGATTGGTGATCTTGGACGAGGCATTGAAAGCGAACTAATCGATTTGGTTTTTGTGGGCAATATTGATAGAGATTATTTAAATCAATTAATATCAAAAGCCGAAAAGCATATCAAAAAGAAAATACGTTACGTATATTATTCGTTAGAAGAATTTTCATCTAAAAAAGATAAAATTATTTCTAGTCAAGACTTATTGCTTTGGAAAGCAGGTTAAAACGAGTTTCAAGTTTTATGTGTTGAGTTTTAAGCTCGGCTAGTTGACTAAGGTGTAACTTTGCCTTTGGTTGGTGTTTTCACCAACCAATCAATTATAGCAAAAATTATTGGTGCCGCTTCGCTAAAACACCTACAATTACGAAATATTAAAACATAAAATGTGTCTTTAGCCCATTTTAAAAAACAAAAAAAGGCTTTTGCAACAATTGCCACTATCCCGCAAACTTTTGGGATTAACAAGTGGAATACAAAAAAACTAATAACCTTGAACCTTATAGAATTAATCAATAAATACAATTCCCTAGGAATAAATTTAACTATTGATTTTGAAAAATTCAATCATATTTCACTGATCCATCACTCCACTAAATTGGAAGGATCAAATTTAACAGAAAGTGAAACACAAGTATTAATTTTAAATGGTTTAACTCCAAAAGGAAAACCACTTCAAGATAGTTTGATGGTAACGGACCATGAAGCTGCCTTAAAATTCATCATTAATGCGGCACAAGAAAAAAAACCAATTACCATCGAATTTATTCAACAAATAAATGCATTAGTAGTTAAAAATACTGCTAAAATCTATCATACCGTTTTAGGTGAAATTGACGCAAGTATAGGAGCATTTAGAAAAGGAAATGTGTCAGCTGGAGTTTCCTATTTTCCTAACTATGATAAAGTTGTAAAATTGGTATTAGAATTAGTGGTTAACATCAATGAGGCGATGAATAAAGACTTATCATTGATTGAAAAAATAAATTTATCATTTGCAGCACATTTTAACTTGGTAGGTATTCATTCTTTTTATGATGGAAACGGAAGAACATCAAGGCTGTTAATGAATTATATTCAAGCAATATTTCATTTACCGTTTGCGATTGTTCACAATGAATCCAAAGTTGAATATATCAACGCATTAGTTGAATCGAGAGAATCAAATAATATAGACCTATTTTATAGCTTCATGACTCAAGAATACAGTCAACTTTTAACGTCAGAAATTACAAAATTTGAAGCGCTAAATAATAAATCAACAACTAAATTTAATTTATTATTTTAAAATCAACTTCCGTCAGACAGGTTGTGGGCATTCGCAGTGGCAGTGTAAGGTGGATAATTAAAAATCAGCCGGTGTGGATTTGCAATCCTCACTTTGAATAAATAAAGACGTTGCATGCAACGTCTCTACAAAATTTCGGAATCAGTTCAGCTAGTGTGGATTTGCAATCTACACTTAAAATAAAGACGTTGCATGCAACGTCTCTACAAAATTTCGGTATCAGTTCAGCCAGTGTGGATTTGCAATCTACACTTTGAAAACAAAAACACGTTTAATTAAACGTCTCTACAAATTATCCGAATCAGTTCCGACACATCGGAATACAGGATTTTCAGGATTGTAGATAAAAGCCTGTTTAGTGGCGAGCGTTGGCAAGACAATAAACCGGGCCGTGCTTCCGGCCTTGTGGGAGGGTAGGTTTTTATTGTCTAGTCCCGATGCATCGGGATTGCATACTTTTTTAGCAATGAAAAAAGTATGAAGAAGAAAAAAAAAAAATTTGCTGTGGATTCAGGAAACACCAACAAAAAAAAGAATTCATCAATCCATTTATAAAACCAATGCAACCAAAAAGCCCAGTAGAATTATTATCAAAGCACCTTTTTTGGGATACAGAAATTACTAAGATTGATATTCAAAAAAATAAAAATTTTATTATACAAAGAGTATTAGAGTTTGGTTTATGGAGCGATTGGGAGATAATAACAAATTGATATGGTGTAAAAGAAATAGGATTGATTGCAACTTAATTTAGAACATTGGACTTAAAGGCATTAGCATTTATAATAATACCGGATTACCAATTAAAGATTTCAGATGTTATGCCGTTAAAAACATCTTGAATTCATCAACCAATTCATAAATCAAGTGCAACCCATAAATCCATCCCAATTATTATCAAAACATTTATTCTGGGACATTAACCCAGAAATATTGGATTGGGAAATTAATAAAAAAACAATCATCGGTAGAGTACTTGAAAGAGGTACATTGGAGGAATGGAATTGTATTGTAAAAATTTATTCATTAGAAACCATTACAGATATACTTAAAAATTTTAGAGATTTAAATCCAATCGATTTAAATTTTATAGCTACAATTAGTAATACCCCAAAAGAAAATTTCAGATGCTTCAATACAAAGTTGTTGACCAACCAACACTGGATTTATTGATTAAAATAAATAATTGTGCATTATTCCAAAATTATAGATTAGTTGGAGGAACTGCATTAGCTTTAATTCACGGACATCGAAAATCAATTGATTTAGATTTTTTTGGAAATGAAAAAATTGATACTTTTGAAATGATGTCGTTCTTTAACTCTATTGGAATTGTTAATGATGTAAAAAGTTCCAAAAGAATTGATTCATTATTTTTAAATAATATCAAAGTTGATATTGTACATTATCCATATCTTTGGATTGATGAACCATTGGTTGAAGATGATTTGCGCTTAGCTACTTCAAAAGAAATAGCAGCCATGAAGATTGCCGCTGTGCAAATAGAGGATCAAAAAAAGATTTTTTCGACTTAAACAAATTGCTTCAACTATTCACATTAAAGCAAATACTTGGTTTTTACATTGAAAAATTCAAAGACAGTTCAATTTTTTTTGCCTTAAAAAGTTTGATTTATTTCAATGATGCAGAAGAACAAGAATCACCTTTAATGTTTGATGATATTACTTGGGATCAAGTAAAAAAAAATATCATTGAAGCACATTTAGAATATTTAAATGACAAATAATATTTGACAGTGGTTGATTTGTAATCACAAATATACTAATCAGCCGGTGAGCATTTGCAATCCACACTTAAAATTCAAAAAGACGTTTGCCTATTTTTGATGCCGCTTCGCTATAACACCAACAATGGCGGAATAATCTATATAAGCATAAAACTTATACTAAAACAAGCTCAGTAACCAACAACTAAGTACTAAGTACTAAAAACTAAATAAAAATGGATAAAATAGCAATCATTGGCCTTGGTTATGTAGGCCTTCCTTTAGCAGTTGAATTCGGAAAAAAAACACATGCTATTGGTTTCGATATCAACCAAAATCGTGTAAATGAATTAAACAATGGGCATGACAGAACTTTAGAAATAGCAGATGATGATTTAAAAGCTACATTGGCCAATAAAAGTGAAACAGCTAGTTTTAAATGTACCACTAGTCTTGAAGAAATAAAAGATTGTAACTATTTTATTGTTACAGTTCCCACCCCTACCGATAAAAATAACCGTCCTGACTTAACTCCCCTATATAAAGCTAGTGAAACAGTAGGTAAAGTATTAAAAAAAGGAGATATAGTAATTTATGAATCAACCGTTTACCCTGGTGTAACAGAAGATGAATGTGTACCTGTTTTGGAAAAAATTTCGGGACTAAAATTCAATGTTGATTTCTTTGCGGGATATTCACCAGAAAGAATTAATCCAGGTGATAAAGAACATACCGTTACTAAAATTTTAAAAGTTACTTCTGGATCTACTCCTGAAATTGCTGAAAAAGTAGATCAGTTATATCGAACCATTATTGTTGCAGGAACTTTCAAAGCAAGTTCTATCAAGGTAGCTGAAGCAGCTAAAGTAATTGAAAACTCACAACGTGATATCAATATTGCATTTGTAAACGAGTTATCTAAAATATTTAGCTTAATGGGCATCAATACCAACGATGTATTGGAAGCAGCAGGTACCAAATGGAATTTCCTGAAATTCAAACCAGGATTGGTAGGCGGACATTGTATTGGTGTTGATCCTTATTATTTAGCTCAAAAGGCGCAAGAAGTTGGTTATCATCCTGAAATTATTTTGGCAGGACGCAGATTAAATGATAGCATGGGTGCTTATGTGGCTAATGAAACCATTAAACACATGATCAAAAAGGACATCAAAGTAAAAAATGCCAAGGTATTAATGCTTGGTTTTACTTTTAAAGAAAATTGTCCTGATGTGAGGAACACCAAAGTAATTGATATCATAAACGAGTTGAATACATACAATGTTAACCTAACAGTAGTTGACCCATGGGCTGAACCAGCAGAAGTAAATCATGAATATAATTTAATTACTCAAAAAGAATTACCCACTACCAAATTCGATGCCATTGTTTTAGCAGTTGGCCACAATGAATTCAAGGAAATTGATATCCATAGCTACCTAAATCCTAACCATGTCATCTTTGATGTAAAAGGATTGTTAGATAGAACATTGGTTGATGGAAGTCTTTAGTTGAGGTTGATAAGTTGATTAAGTTAATACAAAACGTTACGGTCGTTGAGCGAAGTCAAAACGTTAGTAAAGTTTTATCGAATGTAATTATGTTGCCGCCAGCTAAAGACAAGCGGCAATTCATAGCTTTTCGTTGTTAATTGTTGAATATATCGAATTCGGAGACATTTATTTAAATGTCTCTTTAAATTATCAGAATCAATCCTAACATATCGGAATGCAGGATTGAAGATAAAAGCCTGTTCAGTGGCGCGCGTTGGCCTGACAATAAACCGGGCCGTGCTTCAAGCCTTGCGGGCGGGTAGGTTTTTATTGTCTAGCTTTTTTGTTTCTTTTTCAGCAATGGAAAAAGAAAGAAGAAAAAAAGGAGAATTATTCACCAATACTGCGAATCTAACTATAAAAAATTGTCTGAATCAGGATTCACAGGATTTTAGGATTATTAATAAAAGCCCCTTCTGTGGCGAGCGTTGGCCTAACTTCCGACACATCGGAAAACCGAGCCGTGCTTCAAGTCTTGCGTGCGGGTAGGTGCAGTCACTGAGCCTGTCGAAGTGTTGTCTAGTCCCGACAAATCGGGATTGTTTCTTTGGAATTTATACTAAGCGCAGTCGAAGTAGCAATGGAAAAAGAAAGGAGAAAGAATTGTTAATGTTATTATTGACTTATTGAAATCAACATCAAAAAACAACCATTCATAATCCGTTTGTTTACCCATTCGTCATGCTCAGGGTGACACTTCAACCATTACATAAAACAAAAAATGTTTAACCCCAAATTATACAACACCCCTTACCACACCACAGACCTAACCAAATTCAAATTCTTGGTAACAGGCGGAGCAGGTTTTATTGGTTCCAACATTGTTGAATACTTAATAAAATACAATGCGGGTCATGTGCGCGTACTTGATAATTTATCGAATGGTTATTTCGAAAATATCAAAGATTTTATGGACTTACCTAATTTCGAATTTATATTAGGAGATATCAGAAATTTAGAAACTTGTAAAAAAGCTATTGTAGGTATGGATTTTGTAAGCCATCAAGCTGCTTTGGGTTCTGTACCCCGTTCAATAGCCGACCCTATTACTTCAAATGAAGTAAATGTAGGTGGATTTTTGAACGTGCTTACAGCAGTAAAAGATGCTCCAAGTGTAAAACAAATGGCATATGCAGCTTCATCTTCAACTTATGGCGACAGCCCTACTTTACCTAAAGTGGAAGGTAACGAAGGAAACCCTTTATCACCTTATGCAGTTACCAAATTAGTGAATGAATTATATGCAGATGTTTACAGTAAAGTATATGGATTACATACCATTGGATTAAGGTACTTTAACGTTTTTGGTCCTAAACAAAATCCAAATAACCCTTATGCAGCAGTTATTCCAATTTTCTGCAAAGCATTTATTGAAGGAAAACAACCAACAATAAACGGAGATGGATTAACCAGCAGAGACTTTACCTTTGTCGAAAACGCTGTCCAAGCAAACATCCGTGCAATGCTTATTGGAGTTGAAAAAGGTTTAGATGGTTTAGAGAGTTTAACACCAAACAGCGAAGCGAAAATCAATAAATCAAAAAATCAAAAAATCAACAAATTAGATAAGCACGAAGTATTCAATATGGCCTGTGGCGATCAAGTTACCTTGAATGAGATGATTGATATATTAAACCAATTAAGCGGCCAACAAATTAAACCCATTTATGGCCCTGAACGCAAAGGAGATGTAAAACACTCTAAAGCAAGTATTGATAAAATTTCCAATTTCCTAAATTACGAACCACAATTTCGTTTCCAAAAAGGTTTAGAAATTGTTTTTGAGTGGTATAAAATGCAAAATAAACTCTCTATTTAATTTAAGAATTTAAAATAAATATTTGTTTTAACCTAAAAAATAATATTGACAAAAGCTTAATTATAAATTGGCACTTAAAGAAAAAACTATAAATGGAATCATTTGGGGATTTCTAGGGAATTTTGTGAACCTAGGAATTAACTTTGCTATAGGTATAATTTTAGCAAGGCTTTTAAGCCCAAAGGAGTTTGGATTAATTGGAATGGTAACCATTTTTATAACCATTTCTGAAATGTTCATTAATAGTGGTTTTAGCCAATCATTAACCAGAAAAAACGATTGTACAGAGATTGATTATTCTACTGTATTTAACTTTAATATTTTAATAAGTACGTTATTTTATTCAGCACTATTTTTTGCCGCACCTTTTATTGCTAAATTTTATGGCGAAGAATCTATCACCAATTTAATCAGAGTGCTTTCTTTAAGCTTAATTATAAACTCACTAACCCTCATTCAACGTGTAATTATTACTAAAAAACTAAACTTTAAATTATTAAATAATACCTTGGTATTTAGTAATATTATTTCAGGTACAATTTCAATTATTTTAGCATATAAAGGGTTTGGAGTTTGGAGTTTGGTTTTTAAAAATATTATTAGAGATATTATTAGTTCAAGTATTTTTTGGATTATAAATAAATGGGTACCTATTTTTACAATCAATAAAAAATCTTTCAAAGAATTATTTAGTTTTGGTTACAAATTATTGTTAAGTGGTATTATTGGATCTATCATAAATAATATTCAATATATTTTAATAGGAAAATACTTTTCGGCAAATGAACTTGGTTTTTACACTCGCGCTGAATTATTTAAAAATTTGCCTAGTCAAAATATTGAAAGTGTAATATCATCAGTTAGTTACCCTGCATTGGCAAAAATTCAAGATGACAGCGAAAAGTTAACTTTGGGTTTTAAAAAGTTATTTTTAAATGCGGTGTTCTTAGTCTCATTTTTTATGGTTGGAACTGCCGTTATTGCTGAACCACTTATTATTATATTGGTAGGAGAAAAATGGCGTCAATCTATAGTTTATTTGCAAATGCTTTCTGTAGTTGGTTTTATGTATCCTTTACTAAGTATTAATATCAATTTAGCCAATATTGTTGGACGTTCAGATTTATATTTAAAATACCAATTCATTTCTCAAATAATTTCATTGATTGTAATTATTCCAGCATCAATTTGGGGAATTAAATCATTGATAATTGGTATTATTATTAATTCATGTGTAAGCTATGTTTTTTTTGCAAATGTAGCTAATAAATTTATTAACTATAAAACTCTTCACCAAATAAAAGATACCTTAATAATAACATTTTATATGATTATTTCTTGGGCAATTCCAGCATCATTGTATTTAGTTTTTACTGATTATAATATATTATTTTTAGCTGTTCAAATTGTATTAGCAATGATTACTTTAGTATTAATTTCTGAAATTTTTAAACAAAAAGAATATTTAGAAATTAAAAAAATAATTTTAAATAAAATAAATAGATAATTGTTAATGATAAAGTCTCAAATAATACAACTTCCAAAGTTTTTAGACCCAAGAGGGAATTTATCATTTATTGAAGATGATAACCATATACCTTTTAAAATTGAAAGAACCTATTGGATTTACGATGTACCAGGCGGTGAAGTAAGGGGAGCACATGCATACCAAACTTTACAAGAATTTATTGTAGCTTTAAGTGGTAGTTTTGATGTGGTTTTACATGATGGAAAACAGGAACATCGATTCCATTTAAATCGTTCTTATTATGGACTTTATGTACCCAAAATGTACTGGCGAAGCATGGAAAACTTTTCAACTAACTCGGTTGCAATGATATTAGCAGATCAACCTTACAATGAAAAGGACTACATTAGGAATTTTGAATTTTTTAAACAATCAATTTTATGAGTGAATTTTCTA
>JBGSBN010000037.1:0-21450 GCA_041730515.1 Methylacidiphilales bacterium
TCCAGTTATTAATATTTTTCTTTTCATGGTTTATATTTTGCGACTAGCTTCTGGCTTCTAGCCTCTAGCCCGTGTTTAAGTTGTGTTTTTGTTAAATTCCAGCAGCCATCCCGATAGCTATCGGGAGCCAGCAGCTAGTTGCTATTTGTTAGCTAAATGTTTTTCCCAAGCCCAGGCTGTTTGCATACAATTATCCAAATCGCGTTCAGTTTTCCAACCTAATACATTGGTAGCTTTATCGCAATTAGCATAAATTTGAATTACATCACCGCCTCTACGAGGGCCAATTTTATAATTAACTTTTACTCCTGTTACTTTTTCAAATGATTGTATTACCTCTAAAACCGAGTTTCCTTGTCCAGTTCCTAGGTTAAATACACTGTAAGCTTCTGTATATTTTTTTTGTTCTAAAAACTCAATTGCTTTGACGTGTGCTTTGGCCAAATCCACTACGTGTATATAATCGCGAATACAAGTTCCATCAATGGTTGGGTAATCGTTTCCAAATACGGTTAACACTTCACGTTTGCCAATAGCAGTTTGGGTAATAAATGGCACTAAATTATTTGGAACTCCAATTGGTAACTCGCCAATTAAGGCCGAATCGTGCGCGCCTACTGGGTTAAAATAGCGTAATGAAACTACTTTTAAATTGCTTGCTTTGGTATAATCAAAAAGTACTTCTTCGCAAATTTGTTTGGTATTTCCGTAAGGCGATTGTGCTTCTGGTCTCGCTGTATTTTCATCTACAGGAGGATTAGCTTCGCCATATACCGTGCACGAAGATGAAAATGCAATTTGGCTAATGGCCGCAGCTTCCATAGCATAAAGTAAATTAACTGTTCCTCCTACATTGTTTTCGTAGTATTTTAAAGGATTTTGAACACTTTCACCCACCGCTTTAAATGCAGCAAAATGTATTACAGCATCAATTCCTTTTTGGGCAACTAAAAAATTGGTTAGGGCTTTTTTATCTCTGATATCTACCTTTTCAAAAACAACTTTTTTGCCAGTAATTTTTTCAATATTTTCTAATACTGTTGGGTATGAATTATCAAAATTATCAATTGCCACTACTTCGTGACCTGCATTGTGCAACTCTACTACCGTATGTGAACCAATATAGCCGGTTCCGCCTGTTACCAATATCTTCATAATTAAAGGTTTGTTTGTTTGGTTTTGGCTGCAAAATAACAATAATGATTTAAAATAAAAGTGATATTACTATCAATTTTGTTTTATTAAAATTAATTGCATTGGTAAAGGTATTTTAATTTTATAAAAAATATCTCTAATATTATAATTGGCTTTAAATAAAATTTCACATATTTGTTAGCTATAAAACCTAAATGCTTATTGATGAAACAATTATTTACAGTTATATTTTTATTTTTTTTATATACTTTTTCTATTGCGCAACAAGCCAAAATAAAAGGTGTTGTTTCCGATTTAAATACGCAACAAATAGTTGATTTTGCTGTTGTTTCGCTCGATAAAACCAAACAAGTTTACACCGATAGTTTGGGCGCTTTTAGTTTCGTAACTACCGCTGGTAAGCATACTTTAAAAATTTCGCGCGTAGGTTATAGAACTTTATTTTTAAATATTGATTTGGATGAAGGGGCTAATAAAAACATACAAATTGATTTAGAACCATTTAATAATCAAATGGAGCAAATTGTAATTGCAGGCTCACGTGAGGGGAAAAAAGTAGCTAAAGAAATTGCTTCGGTAAGTATTATAAAACCTTATTTAATTGATAATACTAATAGTACCGATTTATCGCAAGTAATTAACAGGTTGCCAGGTGTGCAAGTAGCCGATGGGCAAGCAAGCATTAGGGGAGGAGTGGGTTACAGTTATAATACAGGAAGTAAAATTGCAGTTTTGCTAGACGATATGCCTTTAATGGGTGCCGATTTGGGAGATGTACGTTGGAAGTTTTTGCCAATTGAAGCTGCCGAACAAGTGGAAGTTATAAAAGGTTCTGCTTCTGTGCTCTATGGTTCTGCTGCTTTAAACGGAACCATCAATGTAAGAACTGGTTGGCCTACCAAAGCGCCAAAAACCAAAATTCAAGCTTATCAAGGCATCATGCAAAATTACGATAGAAGCCTTATTAATTGGTGGGAAGCTTCTACACAGCCATTTAATAATGGAATGTTTTTTACCCATAAGCAAATGTTTGGTAATTTTGATTTAGTGCTGAGCGGCAATATTTCTAGCATGCGTAGTCATTTACAATATGCTGATGAATTTAGGGCACGTACTTATGTAAAAACTCGTTACAGACCTGAGTGGAATAAAAGAATTACTTTTGGTGTAAACGGAAGTTTGATGTACGAAAAATCAGGAAGTTTTTTTTTATGGGCTAATGCCGATTCGGGAACTTTAAAACAATTTAATAATGATAAACCAATAGATAATTTATTCAGAATTTTTACCATAGATCCTCATTTTGATTATAATGGGTTAAGAATGCACCATGCGGTTAAATTTAGAATGTATCAAATTACCCGATTGTTAGATAAAGCTAGATTTCCTAACGAATCGGATGCAGTGGCTAATTTATATGCTTTTGATTATAATAATAAATTTAAAATAGATAAATATTTTGCCTTGAATAGTGGTGTTTATTTAACTTCTATGTTTAGCAATGGCAATGTATATAAAGGTCAGTTTGGTGGCGGAACTGGTGCGGTTTATAGTCAGTTAGATTTTACCTACAAAAAACTAATTGTGACTGGAGGTATGCGTTATGAGCTAATAGCGCAAGATACTAGCAAAATAGAAAATGCACTTTTAAAACGAATAGGTTTAAATTATCAAGCTGGTAAAAAAACTTATTTACGCGCTAATTATTCCGAAGGTTACCGTGTACCAACCATTGGCGAAAAGTTTGTAGAAGATAAGGTGTCGTTTTTGAATATATTGCCTAACCCAAATTTAATTCCAGAAAAAGGCTGGACTGCCGAAATTGGTATTCAGCAAGGTTTTAAAATAGCTGGTTTTTTAGCTTCGGTTGATTTTGCCATTTTTGTACAAGATTACGATAGCATGATTGATTTTAGATTTGGTCAATACAATAAACCAACTATCGAAAATCCCAATCCAATGATTGGTTTTAAGGCATTTAATGTAGGACATGTAAGGGCAGGCGGCTTTGATTTAAGTTTGCAAGGCGAAGGTAAAATAAAAGATGTGATGATTAGGATTTTAACTGGTTATACTTATAGTTTGCCTGTAAATATGAGCACAGACGAAAGCTTAAAAGATTATGGAAATTATACCAAACTGTTTTTTGAAAGTTTAGGTGTTACCAAAGCCGCAGATGGAAGTTATTTAAAAAATGTAATTATGCCTTACAGAAATAGAACTACAGCCAAGTTTGATTTAGATTTAGCTTACCGCAAACTTACCTTTGGTTACAGCATTTTTTATTATAGTGTTTACGAAAAAGTAGATAATTTTGTATTGCTACTTCCGGGTGTAAAAACCTTTTTCGAAAATGCTGGAGATGCAGATATAGTTCATAATATCCGTGTAGGACTAAAACCTACTAAAAATTATTCAGTTGGTTTATTAGTTAATAATTTAACCAACCGCGAATATGCAACAAGGCCAGGAAAATTAGACCCTGCCAGAACTTTAGTTGTGCAGTTATTAGTTAGTTTTTAGCACTATTATTTTTTGACTAAAAGAGCCTTGTTTAGTAGTAAATAAAATAAAGTACAAGCCACTTTCTAAGTTATTTATCATTAATTTATTGTTTTCAGATTTTTGAATATCAAAATGGTTTATCACTTGCCCAAGCTGATTAACGATTTGATAATTTCCTTCCTTTAAAAACTCCATGGTAAAGTTTCCGTTATTGGGATTTGGGAAAATATTTACCTGATTGGTAAACATTTCATTTAACGAATTGCTCACAAAATTGAGGGTATCAGTATAATTTCTACAGTTATTGCTATCTATTACTATTACATTGTATTTACCATTAATAGATGCAACAAATGAGGGGCGGTTTACACCCGTAATTAAGCTATTGTTAGTAAACCACTGATAGTTTTTGCCAATAGCAGGCTGTACTGTAATTGTATTACCACTTTGAGTCAATTTAAAAGGTTTTAATTGGTTAATTTTTACCAATACTGCCTTTGGTTTACTAAAAACGGTCCCAAAACTTTGTTGCACATAAAACACGGAATCGTTGGTAAGATTTATGGTTAAATTATTGCCTTTAAATACCAAAACAGTAGCTAGTGAGTCAGCAAACCAATTCACGTTAGTGCCTGTTGCTGTGAGGCTTTTTGGTAAATTATCATTACAAAATGTGGTATTGCCAACTGTTGGCTCGTTAACCATAAAATTTTTAAGTAAATATACATCCGATTCACCAACAACAGTTAACGATTTACCATCAATTACATTAGTAGTAGTTGCTTGGTATTGCCCCCCCAAATACCAATTCCCTTTTTTATCTATTGCCAAATCAATTGCATAAGCCCAATCCGATTGACCTAAGTTTTTAATCCACTCGGTATTTCCATTGTTATCCAGTTCCATTAAAAAAGGATACGATTTATTACTTATACCATCGCCAATACTAGAATTACCAAATGAAAACGAAAAATTGTAGTTTCCAATTACTGCTATTTTTCCTTCTTTGGTAAATTTAACTGCTTTACCTAACGAATAAATGGTATTTGACTTTTTTGCCCACAATAAATTTCCATTTTTATTATAAGAAACAATAAAAAAATTATCTTTTTCATTGTCATTATTTAAAACAATGCTTTCAATTTTAATAGGCCTAAAATACTCACCAACAATAACTACTTGGTTACTATCAGATACTGCAATATCCCAAATTTGTTCCCCTCCTAAAACTCCTTCGGGAAATATAGCTTTGTACCATTTTAATTTTCCTGTTATGTCAAAACAACTAGTAATTATTCTTGCATCTTTTATGGTATCATTTTTTATGTAAACACTATTATCTGAATTGGTAACAACATAAATCAGGCTGTCTTTTAACGCAATTCTTCCAACACGAGAACTTAAACTATTACTGCCAATTGGTATCACTAATTTAGCCGTTAAATTAGAATCTAATCTAGCAACAAACATTCCTGTACCACCTAAATGTGGCATCTGGGGCAAACCATCTAAACTAAAATTACTTTGGCTAAAAGATCCACCAACCCAAATATTCAAGTTTTTATCAATTTGTACATTCGATAAACGTGCATTTTGAGCATTGATAGTTTTTTTTATTAAAACAATACCGTTTGTACTAATTTTATATAAGGTTCCATGTTTTTCTAAAGCCAAATAAATATTTTGGTTGATGTCAATTTCAAGTCCACTTACTGGATCTGTGTTTGGAGCAGCCTCTACATGTAAAGCCCACAGAAACTGACCATTTTCAGTAAACTTTGCAAGAAAATAATTGTAAGCACTTGATCCAAACTTTATCAATGTTGTATCTCCAATAGTCATATTTGCCCTCATTCTTCCAGAAACGTAAACATTATTTAAATCGTCAGTTGCAACTTTATCGGCATAATCAAACTGAGTTGAGCCAAAGTTTTTAAGCCAATTGTTTTGGGCTGTTGTTCCAAAATTGATAATTACAAATAGAAATAGTAAAGTTTTTTTCATGTTCAAATAATTATTTGCAATTTAGGTAGTATTAATTCATATTGAGTGTAAAAATGCAAAGTTTTACATTGCTAATTGGTTACCACAATTTTATGTGGCTTAAATTGATACGGGTTTTGAGAATTGATCAAATAAACTCCATGTGGCAATTCGCTGATAGTTAGTTTATTGGTTAAATTGTTTTTTACTTCAAAACTGCGTATCACTTGCCCAAGTTGATTAACGATTTGATAATTTCCTTCATTTAAAAACGCTATAGTAAAGTTTCCGTTATTGGGGTTTGGGTAAATATTTACATCATTATCATCAACTATTTCATTAACTGAAACCGAATTTATCAAAACACAAATGGAAGTATCGGAACACCCGTTTTGGTTCACTATTACCGCATAATTTCCATTTTTATTGGCTACAAATACTTGATTCGTTTCATTAAAAATAGGAGTTTTATTTGTTTCACAATTTATCCATTGGTAATTGGTATTAGTAGCAACAGCTGTTATTTGAGTTTTGTTAACTACTATTTGTGCGTTTGGCAAAGGTTTTACTTGCACTGTTACCAAAGCCGAGTCAGCGCAATTAAATAAATTGAGACCAATAACTTGATAAGTTTTGGTGATAGCAGGCACAAATGGAACGTTGTTTCGAATTGAATCGGTCCATAAATAATTATTGGCACCAGTGGCGTTTAAAATTACGGAAGTGTTTTTACAAATCTCGTTTGCACTACTGCTTATACTTATTTTGGGTGTTGGATTTACAGTTATCTTTATCGTTGCGGTATCGCTACAGCTGTTGCTATCTAAGGTAATAGCTGTGTAAATTTTGGTGCTGTCAGGTTTAAAAATTTTATTATTGGTTATATTATTTAAAAACCGAATATTTCCAAGACCTGTGGCATTTAACAATACTTCATTGCCTTGGCAAATGGTATCTTTAGATGCAGTTAAACTAATTTTAGGATTGTTATAAACTTGCAAAGGAATAGTAACTGAATCGGCACAAGTATTAGGTAAGTTGCCAACTATTTTTAATTTAATTTGATATTGGTTGGCCGTTTTAAATTTGAAAATAGCAGTATCGCCAAACGCAGTATCCTGATTATTTAATTGCCAGGTACGAATAAAATTTTGTTGATTTGCATTTGAGGTATCAATAATTACAAATTCATGATTGGTAAAACATTGTTGCAATCCATTATGAGCAAAACCAATGGTTGGTGTTAAAATAACACTTACCGAAATAGCTGTATTTGCGCCTAAATCGCATGTACTATCTTTTACATAAAATGTACTATTGGTATTTAAAAATGGGGTAGAAAAATTATTGCCAAAAGCAATGATGGAATCTGATAAAGTATCGGCATACCACCTTAAATTTCCTAAGCCGCTTGCTACTAAATTGGCTTTGTTTCCTCTGCAAATAGTAGTGTTATTTGATAGTACTGTGGGCTTTGGAGGTAAGTTACATTCTTTATTACACCCAAAGGCAAATTGGTTGGTGTTGTTCCAATTTCCTAGTTGACCAAAATTATTTAGCCCGGCTGCACAAAATTTATTTCGAGTTGAATTAAGAACCATGCTGTAAAAAGCGCCTGCTTCAATACTCACATAGTTTTTTTCAAAATGATTTTCAATTGGTATCCAACTTCCATTGCTAGAATCGGCATATTCTCCATTTTTATTAGCTCCCCAAAACCATAAATTTCCATTGGCATTTAAGCCCATAGAGGTTGAATTGCCAGCCTTAATTTGAATCCAGTTTTTAGTGTTTCCAACTTTAACAGGGAAATATCTATTTAACGAATCGCCAATTCCTAATTGCCCAGAAATATTTCGTCCCCAAGCCCAAAGTGTGCCATTACTTTTTAAGGCTAAAGTATAAAAATCACCTGCATAAATGCCTATCCATGTAGTATCGCCACCAATTCTGTATGGTGTATTTTGGTTATTGATGATGCTATCACCTAGTTGACCAAAAAAATTATTTCCCCAAGCCCAAAGTGTGCCGTTTGTTTTTAAACCTAAACTATGAATATTTCCTGCTGAAATTGCTGCCCAGTTATTATCAGTGCCCACTTGAACTGGTGTACTTTTAATTGCAGAACTTCCATCGCCAACTTCACCATAACTATTGTTTCCCCAAGCCCACAATGTTCCATTACTTTTAATGGCTAAATTATGGTGCTCACCAACAGCTACATTTACCCAATTGCTATCATTTCCTACTTGATTGAATTGATTGGCATTTAAAAATGTATTATTCCCAAGGTTCCCATATGCATTGAAACCTGTACTCCAAATTGTTCCATTGACTTTTAAACCCAAACTGTGCGAACCTCCTAGTGCTGCTGCTACCCAATTGCTATCGTTATTGGCCAATAAAGGTTTCAATGTTTCAGTTGGGTTTAATAAGCCAAGTTGCCCAAATCCATTTTGACCCCAACTCCATAAACTTCCATTTGTTTTAACCCCAAACGAGTTATTTCTTCCACCAAATACATTGAGCCAAACATTTTCAGTACTAATTTTTACTGGCTCAGCTTGATTAAGAAAATCCTCGTTTCCTACCTGTCCGTATCCATTGCTTCCCCAGCTAAAAAAAATACCATTTACATTTACTGCCATGCTGTGTTCAAAACCTGCACTAATGCTTACCCAATTATTTAATGGGCTAATTTGAGTTGGATTAATAAAAGTGGTATCGGCTAAAGTGGCTAATTGATAAGAATTATTAGCGCCCCAACCCCAAAGTGTGCCATTACTTTTTAAGGCTAAACAATGAAACCTACCTGCGGCCATATTTACCCAACTATTATCGCTACCAACTTGCGTTGGAATTTGCTTGGTTGCTTTATCGCCAACTCCCAATTGTCCGCTTTCGTTAAAACCCCAAGCCCAAAGTGTACCATTGCTTTTTAAAGCATAAAAACTACCGTAGCCTGCGGCAATGGTTTTCCAATCTGTATTGATGCCTATTTGGGTAGGATTGCCACTATTTGGTGAGCCAAACATGTCCCACAGTGTACCATTGGCTTTTAAACCAATACAGCCAACTGAATTGGTTGCAATATTTACCCAATTGCTATCTAACCCTACTTGAATTGGAATATTGGCATTGGCTGGTCCTCCAAAACTGAATTTTAAATTAATATTTAAACCCCAAGCCCATAAAGTTCCATTGGCTTTAATTCCAAAATTGTAAAATTCGCCAGCAGAAACACTCACCCAATTGCTATCAACCCCCACCAATGTAGGAATAATTTTATTTAAATAACTCCCATTTCCAAGTTGCCCATAATCGTTTTTGCCCCAAGCCCAAAGTGTTCCGTTGGTTTTTATTGCTAAGCTATGCCAATACCCTGCACTTGCCATGGCCCAATTATTGTCAGCAGAAATTTGAATGGGCTTATATTTTTGAAAAGTGGTGCTATCGCCTAACTGACCAAAACTATTGAACCCCCAAGCCCAAAGCGCACCTTCTTTTATTTCAAAAGCATGGTAAGAAACAGGGCTAGCGTTAATTCTTTGGTAATTAGTATGGTAAGCATTTATCGATTTTGCGTTCCTTCTGCTAACTTGGCCTATGCTGCTCCATACATTTAATAAAAATAGTAATAAGTAAACAATCTTTAATTTCATAAATTACCTAAGCAAATGGAAAAACAAATTTGGATAATTTTAAGATAAAAAAAACTTTATTTAATCTAAAACTATAACCACACCATTTTAGCAATTGTACCTAACCCATATCAGTTAAATAGCTAATGAGTTTATTTATATTTGCCCAAATAACTAAACACAATGGCTGAAAACAAATTTACAACTGATAGTGGAATAATAATTAACGATTTATACAAACCAGAAAGCAGTAATATCAATAATGAATTGCCTGGTGAGTTTCCATACACTCGAGGTGTTCAGCCCGATATGTATCGTGGTAGATTGTGGACTATGCGCCAATATGCTGGTTTTTCAACAGCCGAAGAATCAAACAAGCGTTACAAGTACTTGTTGGCAAATGGAACCATGGGCCTTTCGGTAGCATTTGATTTGCCAACTCAAATTGGTTATGATAGCGACCATGCCATGAGTGAAGGTGAAGTGGGAAAAGTGGGTGTGGCCATTGATAGTTTGCGCGATATTGAAACTTTATTTGATGGAATCAAACTGCAAGATATTACTACCAGTATGACCATTAATGCCACAGCTTCTACTTTGCTTTCGTTTTATATTGCCTTGGCCAAAAAACAAGGAGCTGATATCAAAAAAATTTCTGGAACCATTCAAAACGATATTTTAAAAGAGTACGCAGCTAGGGGAACTTATATTTATCCTCCTAAACCTAGCATGCGCATTATTACCGATATTTTTGAATATTGTAGTTTAGAAGTTCCAAAATGGAATACCATTTCGATAAGTGGATACCACATTCGCGAAGCGGGAAGTACCGCAGTGCAAGAAATAGCCTTTACCTTAGCCAATGCAAAGGCATACAGTGAAGCAGCGATTGCCAAAGGTTTAGATATAAATGTATTTGGACAACGATTGTCGTTTTTCTTCAACGCACATAATAACTTTTTTGAGGAAATAGCCAAATTTAGAGCAGCACGTAGAATGTGGGCTAAAATAGCAAAAGAATTAGGCGCAACCAATCCTAAAGCCATGATGTTGCGTTTTCATACACAAACTGGTGGAAGTACTCTAACTGCTCAACAAGCTGAAAATAATATTGCCCGTGTTACTTTACAAGCTTTAGCAGCAGTAATGGGTGGAACACAAAGTTTGCATACCAACGGTTTTGATGAGGCTTTAAATTTGCCAACCGAAGCAGCAGCAAGAACAGCTTTACGTACCCAACAAATCATTGCATTTGAAAGTGGTGTAGTAGATACCGTTGATCCAATGGGCGGTAGTTATTTTGTGGAAGAATTAACCAATCAGGTAGAAGCTGAAGCTTGGAAGTATATTGAAAAAATAGATGCCATGGGCGGAAGCGTAAGCGCCATTGAAGAAGGTTATATGCAAAACGAAATTGCTACAGCAAGTTATAAATACCAAAAAGATATTGAAAGCAAAGAAAAGGTAATAGTAGGAGTAAATAAATTTACGGTGGAAGAAGAAGTGGCTCCACCTTCGTTTAAAATAGATGACAATATCCGTGTTCAGCAAACCGAAAAACTAAATAAGCTAAAAGCTGAAAGAGATAATAATTTGGTAAAAGCCAATATAACCAAGCTTGAACAAGCTGCAAAAGATGGAAGTAATGTAATGCCGCATATTATTGAAGCAGTAGAAAACCTTGCCACATTAGGCGAAATAGCAGATACTTTTAGAGGTGTGTTTGGCGAGTATAAAGCGTAGGGGAAATTCGAAAAATAAAATTCGAAACTAATTTTAAGCAAATTAACTTCCTCGCTGTTCGTAGTCTTGTGTGCTAGGCACTAGCTCGGCTGACTACGAATTAATAAATGAAAAAGCATTTGTAATTCGTAAAAAAATTAGATTCCATTTAATATGTTTGCTTTATTTTAAGCATGGTAAAATGCGGATTACAAATCCAAACTAATGATGAGAGTAGCCATATCGGTTTTATCCCTAACATAGACCTGACAGGTTTTTAAAACCTGTCAGGTCTTTTATCCCGAATGTATTAAGTAAAAAGTTGTTAATATCTCTACTGTTCGTAGTCTTGTGTGCGAGTCATTAGTGCTGCTGACTACGAATTAATAAATGAAAAAGCATTTGTGATGCGTAAAATAATTCCAATAACATATATGCTTTACAATTGAGATGAAAAAAAGCGGATTGCAAATCCTATTGTTATATGATTTGATTGCAAATCCAAACCAGCGGGTTTTAAATCGTAGAATATTATAAAAAATGCTGGCAAGCCAGCATTAGTGAATCACCCTTGAAAAGTCGCGAATTATCGCTGCAAATATATTTTTAGTTTAGTAAATAAAAAAGGCAAGTAATTACACTTGCCTTTATGCTTTAAACAGGATTCTTAGAGTTTACCCGCAAACTGGTAAAGCAGTGCAATGATAAAAATATAAGTATTATTATTTGTTTCTACCCAAAAATTATTTAATGGTTTTTAATCTAAATAGCTATTTTCACAGCCTAAAGAAATTTGCCATTTAAGTATGAAACTAATAGTACAAACACCACAAAAAGCATTAAAAGCATTTATTAAGCAAAGGCCATTGCGCAGCGAAATAGATAAATTTAAGGTGAATTTGATTGCTATTTTAGATAAAATAAATACCATTGAAAACCTGCCTAACGATGAAACTGAAGAGCACTTAAAAAATAATGTGCGCGATTTTTTATTAGATACTTACTACAAAGAAACCAACGAAATAAACACCAAGGATAAAAAAGACTTAGTAATATACCTTGGTACCAAAACAGATAGCCCCGTAGGAGTAATTATTGAAGCCAAACGCCCATCGAACGAAAAGGAAATGGTAACGCCTACCAAGCCAAATAGCAAAGCACTTTGGGAACTAATTCTGTATTATTTTGATGAACGTATAAAAGCTAACAATGCGGAACTAAAACAACTCATTATTACCAATATTAACCAATGGTATATTATAGATGCCAATTATTTTGACAAACATATTTACCGCAATAGCCAAATAAAAAAGTTATACGAGTTAAAACAAACCGATAAAAAAGACAACACTTGGTTTTATGAGGAAATAAACAAGACCCTTACTGCTTTAAATTTAGAAATACCCTGCGTAGGTTTTGATATTAGAAATTATAGTAAAGTACTTAGAAATGCTGATAAAGATGATGATAGGGAGCTGATAGCTTTATATAAAATACTTTCGCCACAGCATTTATTAAAACAAGTAACACCTAACGATAGCAACTCACTTAGCCCTGCTTTTTATAAAGAATTATTACACATAATAGGGCTAGAAGAAGCCAAAGAAGGTGGCAAAAACATAATAAGGCGCAAACTTACCGAAAGAAACGAAGCCTCCTTAATAGAGGCTACCATAGAGGCTTTAAATACTGAAGATATTTGGCACCGCATACCCGATTTAAGCATTTATGGTGCCAATAAAGAAGAGCGCACTTTTAATATAGCACTTGAACTATGTATTACTTGGATTAACCGCATCTTATTTTTAAAACTGCTAGAAGGCCAATTAATAAATTACCATCGTTCCCCTATCGACAAGGGCCGCGGTGTGTCAGAATACCGGTTTTTAAATAACGAAACCATTCATGATTACGATGAATTGTTTAAACTTTTTCATAAGGTATTGGCAGTAAATATTGCCGATAGAAGCGACAGCCTAAAAGTAAAATACAGCAAAGTACCTTACTTAAATAGTTCGCTTTTTGAAATAAGCGAGTTAGAGGACCAAACCATAAAAGTAAACTCGTTAGATAACTCGGCTTTACTTGAGTTACTGCCCACTACGGCACTTAAAACTACTAAAAAGCAAACCCCCAAACTACCTACTTTACAATACTTACAGGAGTTTTTAGATGCTTATAACTTTGCTAGCGAGGGCGAGGAAGATATACAAGAAGACAATAAAACCATTATTACGGCTTCGGTATTGGGTAAGGTTTTTGAAAAAATAAATGGTTATAAAGATGGTTCGGTATTTACACCTTCGTTTATTACCATGTACATGTGCCGCAAAAGCATTAGGCTAGCTGTAGTACAAAAGTTTAAAGATTATTTTGCTGCCAATAACCCCAATATTACTGACATTAATTCCATTGAGGATATTTATGAATTAATAGGCAGGTATTTAAGTTTTGAAGAGGCCAACAAAATAATTAACTCTCTTAAAATATGCGACCCTGCTGTGGGTTCGGGACACTTTTTGGTATCGGCTTTAAACGAAATTATAGTTATAAAAAGCGAGCTAAACATATTGCTAGATGAAGAAGGCAAAACCTTACGTGATTATGAAATTGAAATAATAAACGATGAGCTGATAATTACCGATGAAAACGGAAAACTATTTGCCTATAACCCCGAAAATAAAGAAAGCAATAGGGTACAAAAAACACTATTTCAGGAAAAACAAACCATTATAGAAAACTGCCTTTTTGGGGTAGATATAAACCCTAACTCGGTAAAAATATGCAGGCTTAGGCTTTGGATAGAGTTACTTAAAAATGCTTATTACCGTGCATCAGACCTGACAGGTAATTTAGACCTGACAGGTTTTAAAAACCTGTCAGGTCTTGGAGAATTAGAAACCTTACCCAACATAGACATAAACATAAAATGCGGAAATAGTTTAATAAGCCGTTTTGCGCTAGATGCTGATTTAAGCAAGGCTTTGAAAAAAAGTAAATGGACTATTGATACTTATAAATTAGCTGTTCAATCATACCACGGTGCTACTAATAAAGCAGATAAACAAGAACTATTGCGTTTAATCAATGAGATAAAAAATAATTTTAGAACCGAAATATTTAGCTACGACCCTAAAATAGTTAAACTACAAAAGCTACAATACGAATATAATATGTTGGTAGCTCCTAAAATATTTATGGAAGATGAAGTGCCATTTGGAAAAAAAGGCACCAAAAAAGCCATGGCAGATAGACTAAAAAAATATGAGGAAGATATAAATCTACTACAAAACCAAATAAACGAAATAAAGAACAATGCCATTTATAAAAATGCTTTTGAATGGAGGTTTGAATTTCCAGAGGTGTTAGACGAAAGAGGTGTTTTTGTGGGTTTTGATTTGGTGATTGGAAATCCGCCATATATAAAAGAATATGAACATAAAGATGCCTTTAATGGTTTAAGAAAACTAGCTTGTTATCAAGGCAAAATGGATATTTGGTATTTATTTGGTAGCCTTGGGCTAACGCTGTTAAAGCCTAATGCCAATTTGTGTTATATAGCTACCAATAATTGGGTAACAAATGCAGGTGCTTCTAATTTTAGAAATATTATAATAAAAGATAGTCAAATAGTAAGTTTAATTGATTTTGGGGCTTATATGGTTTTTGAAAATGCAGCTATCCAAACCATGATCATGTTGTTTAAAAACAATAAAAATAACGATGAATATAAATTTGAATATAGCAAACTAAATGGAGATAAGTTACAATTAGAAAGTGTATTGAACTTACTTGATAATGTAAAAACTGAAAATACCATTTACTTAGAACCTCTAGTAAAAAGAGAAAATTTATTAAATAAACCATTAACATTTAATAGTGATATCAACGATGAATTATTAAATAAAATAAAAGTTAAACATAACTTCTATTTAAGGGAAAAAGCAGACAAAAAGAAAAATTTAAAGTCTGAAATAGCAAATGGAATTCATCATCACCATGATATTGTAAATAAAGATAGAAAGGAATTACTTAATAATAAATTTGCTGTTGGCACAGGAATTTTTGTTTTAAATAGTGAAGAAGTAAATGCTTTAAAATTAACAGAAAAAGAACTTGAGATTGTTAAACCACAATTCTCTTCAAAACAAGTTTCTAAATATTACACTAATTCTCAAAATGAAGATTGGGTAATTTATACAAGGTCTGATATTAATAAGGAAGATAAGTTAACTAAAGAAATCCCAATTAATAATTACCCTAATATAAAAAATCATTTAAATAAGTTCAAGAGCGTAATTACATCTGATTTTGCTCCTTATGGTTTACATAGAGCTCGAGAACAATATTTTTTTGAAGGAGAGAAAATTGCTGTACTAAGAAAATGTTCAAAAGAACCAATTTTTTCATTCTCCAATTTTGATTGCTATTTACCAGCAGCGTTTTATATTATACAAAGTGACAGGATAAATTTAAAGTATTTAACCGGATTATTTAATTCTAAACTTGTGGCATTTTGGCTAAGAAAAAGAGGAAAAATGCAAGGAAATACGTATCAGTTAGATAAAGAACCACTTTTGGAAATACCTATTTATGAAGCAAATATTACTGAACAAGAGAACATAGCAACCCTTGTTGACCAAATCATAGAAGCTAAGCAGCAAAACCAAGATACCAAAGACCTAGAGAAAGAAATAGACCAAATGGTATATAAACTTTATGAACTAACCGATGAAGAAATTAAAATAGTGGAGGGGGAATAAAAAATGGTAAAAAAAGAAACGCCTCCCGAGGGAGGCGTCAGACCAAGGATACTATCCTTAGTGTTGTTCGTGGGCACGAATGTAATATAAAATGAATGAAAAATGCAAGATACTATTAACAAAAAAGAAAGAGTTGTAGCATATATAGACGGTTTTAACTTGTACTTTGGTATGAAAGAAGCTGGTTTAAAGCAGTGCAAATGGCTTAATGTAAAAAAACTGATTTTAAATTTACTTCAACAAAACCAAGAATTAATTGAAGTAAAATATTTTACTAGCAGAGTTAGCAATAATCCAGATAAACAAAAACGACAATCTACCTATATTGATGCTCTTGAAAGCATAGGGGTAAAAGTAATATATGGTAACTATCAAGATGGTGTTCAAGATTGTAAAAGATGTGGTAACGTATGGAAAACTGCCAAAGAAAAAATGACTGATGTTAATATTGCTACAGCAATAATGATTGATGCTTTTAAAGATGAATATGATATGGCAATGTTAATTTCTGGAGATAGTGATTTAACACCACCTATTAGAGAGGTACATAATTTATTTAAGCAAAAAAGAGTGTATGTAGCTTTTCCACCCAAAAGACATAATAGCTCAATGGCAATATTAGCCAAAGGCTCATTGATCATTGGGCGAAAAAAGTTAGTGGATTCTCAATTTGAAGATGAAGTTATTAGCAAAACAGGATATAAGCTAAAAATACCAACAGAATGGAAATAATTTAGTGATGAAAAGTTTAAAAAAATTTATTAATATTTAATGGAATTATTAGAAACAGCAGCACAATCGTTAGAGATTGAAAACATTATAAAAAACAGTTATGAATATTTACTTATAGTTTCTCCCTATTTAAAAATTAACAATAGGCTAAAACCTAAGCTAGCCGAAGCCTTTAATAGAACTGATACTGTTATTATTTTATATAGAGAAAATGAATTGAACCAAGATGAAAGTTTATGGCTTAATGGTTTTAACAAAGTACAATTATTACCAATAAAAAACCTACATGCCAAATGCTACCTAAATGAAGAAACAGCCTTAATTACTTCCATGAATTTATATGATTACTCACAAATAAATAACCATGAACTAGGTGTAAAGTTAACAGCAAAAAACAACAACAAAGAGCTTAAAACATTGGTGGGTTATATACATAATATTATTTGTACCGACCACCCAAATTTTAACTTTGAAAAACTAAAAAAGGAAGAGTGGCGAACCATGAGTGATTTAAATAGTGAATTGATAAATAACTTTAACTTTCCTCAAAAACCACAAGTAATAGATGGCGCCTATATTCATATTTGTAATTTAGCTAAAAAACTTTATAACTTTAATGCTGACGATATAAGTAATTCAGACCATGGTTATAAAATTAAAAGGCATACAAAAATTGATATTAAAACTTACGAAATGCTTAAACGAGAAATTGGAAAGCAAGGTGTAAGAAAATAATTCATACAGCAACTTTCAAAAATTTTCCTAACATCATCAGCACCTAATTATGGAACACAAAAATGGGTGCTGACACCGTCAGCATGCTTTTAATTTGAAAATATTTTACGCTGACACTGTAAGCACATAATTATTAATCCTAAATTGGTGTGGCTACACTGTCAGCACATTTTTTTTAAAAATTATTTACCTGCTGACACCGTCAGCAATATTTTATTGCCAAAATTAAGACATTTAAACAGTTAAAAACTAGGCAATTGGGTTGTATTTCTGAAATGCCTCACCCAAATAAGCATTTTTGTCATTATTTTTTTAAAGTTATAACTAGGTTAATAAAATAAAAACCTTGGCATTGCGTTTGCTATAATAAAGTTTTAACTTAACATATGAAAACAATACCAAAATTAATCAATTACCGCAATGTAGCATTCATTGCCTTTTTAAAAGATACTAGAAGCATAGTATCTAAATTTAATGCCAAAACACTAAAATTAGATGGTTCTTTGGCCAAAGTAAGTGCTGATATAGCAGCCATGGACGAAGTATTTGGAACAGCCAAAGGAAGTGCCAGTACAGAAACCATAGAAACCCTAGATGCAAGGCGAGATGCAGCTTTAGCCGGAATTTCTATGGTGGCAGATGCCTACACTAGGTATTTTGAACCTACCCCACAAGAAGCAGGTAAGCTTATTCAAAATACCATAGGCAATTATGGAAGACGCATTCACTCGCTTAATTACTTGGCCGAAACCGAAGTAATACGCAGCTTGGTTAATGATTTTGAAACCAAAACAGATGTAGCCAATGCATTGGGCTTATTAAACTTAAACGATTGGGTGGCAGAATTAAAAGCAGCTAACGAGGAGTTTAATACTGTGTTTTTAAGCCGCAATACCGAGTTAGCCGAACAACCTGATTTAAATATTCAAAACTTAAGAATACCTGCTTACCAAAACTTTGATGCCTTGGTAGCTTTAGTAAATGCCTATAACACCATTACACCTAATGCCGATTATAAGAAAATACTAGACGAAATAGAAGAGTTGGTAGTAAAATACAATGCCACTATACCAACTCCTAAACCTAGACCTAAAAAAACTGAAACGCCTGAAACTAAATAAAAAAAAGCCTCCAATTGGAGGCTTTTTTTATGGGTATTACGTATTAACATTAAATCCTTTAATTGCAACCGAGTATAGTTTTGTTATATTTGTAATAATAAACAAACAATATGGAAGGTTTCTCAATCAATGATAAAAATAGCTTTTTAGATTTTGTTGCTTCAGAATTAATGATTTCAAATACAGAAATTGATTTTGAAACTGAATTTAGAAAAATTCCAACTTGGAGTTCGCTTAATGCCTTAATTTTTATTTCTAGAATTAACGAAGAACTTGATGTATTGATATCTTCTTCTGATTTGGCTTCCATCAAAACCATTGATGAAATTTATAACCTAATAGTATGGAAGATGCATGGCGCTAGCTAAAATTATTGGCACATCGATAGCGGGTTTGGTTACTGTAGTGCCCCAAAATACAGAAGATAATTTGGAGCTAACAATTGTGCCGAAGGAAGAACGTGAGGCAATTGTAAACCACACCGGTATTGGTTTTAGAAAAATTAATAAAGACAATTCATTAGGGGTAAAATTTTTTTTTGAAAAAGGAATTGAAAAACTATTAGCCGAGTTAAATTGGGAAAAAGATTCAATAGATATTATAATTTGTGTAACGCAAACACCACAAACAGCCATTCCTTCCATAGCCTGCCAATTGCATGGCGATTTATCTTTTCCAAATCATGTGTTAAGTTACGATATAAATTCGGGCTGTTCAGGTTTTGTTTATGGCTTGCATACTGTTAGTGCTTTAATGCAAACTATTGTAAAAAATAAGGTACGCGCTTTGCTTTGCTGTGGCGATGTTTCATCGCAATTAATTGAGCAAAACGACAGAACAACTAGACCTATATTTTCTGATGCAGTTTCGGTAATTGGCTTGGAATTAAACAAATTAAATACCGAAGCAACAGGTTATTTTAACCTAGAAACTGCTGGAAAAGGTCAGCAAGCCATATTTGCTGAAACAATCGATAATAAACAATTTATGAGACTGAATGGAATTGATATTTTTAACTATTCTATGAAAATGGTTCCTAAAAATATCAGTACACTAATGGATTTTGCTGAAAAAAAATTAGACCATCCTGACTTGTTTATTTTCCATCAGGCCAATAAATTAATTAATGAATCTATCCGTAAAAAATTAGTTTTACCTGAAAATAAGGTGCCATCATCATTGTATCAATTTGGCAATACCGCATCGGCTAGCATTCCATTAACATTGGGTTTAAGCTGGAAACCATCTTCTGTTCAGTCGGGTTGGGTGCTTATTTCAGGTTTTGGAGTTGGTTTTTCGGTAGCTTCTGCTTTAATTCGCTTTAACCCAAATAGCTGTTTACCCCCGCTTGAAATATGAAATCTTTAGACATTGTTATCCCTGTATATAATTCTGAGAAATCGCTCGATTTGCTCATCAATAAGCTTGATGTTTGGGTAAAACAAAGTACGTTTAAAGTAACAATTATTTTTGTAAACGATTTAAGTACAGACGGAACACTTAAAAAATTAACTCAATTGGTTAAGTTGGTTAGTTTTGATTACCAAATTATTAAGTTAGCTCAAAATTATGGTCAGCATACTGCCACAGCAGTAGGTTTTAACTATTCTCAAAGTGATTATATAGCCACCATTGATGATGATTTGCAACACGAAATTTTTGAGCTTGATAGCCTATTTAGTTGCCTATTAAATACCAATTCCGATTTGGTTTATGGCCATTTTAAAATAAAAAAGCACTATTTTTTTAGAAATTTAGGCACCAAAGTTTTGCAATTAATTTTAAAACTCGGTGGTAGGGATTATAGCATGGTTACTTCATACCGAATGATGAAAAAATCAGTGATTACAGTATTTAAAACCAACCAATCAAAAATTTATTTTATTGATGACTTTTTATTGTTGGGTGCTTCAAAGGTTAATGTTTGCTCAGTAAATCATACCCCAAGAATTCATGGCGATTCAGGTTATTCGTTTTTAAAATTATCAAAAATGGCAATTACCATTTTGCTACTTCATTCATCTATTCCATTAAAAATTATTAGTAGAATGGGGTTGGTAATGGCTTTTTGTTTTTTTGTTTTAGGCTGTTTTTATATTTATCAAAAACTAGCTTTTGATGTAGAAATTGGTTTTACTTCGCTTATTGTAGCCATATTTTTTTCTACAGGTTTAATTTTATTTTCTTTAGGTATTATTGGAGAATACATTAGACGAATTTGGGTTTCTAAACAAAACCTAGACAAGGTAATAATTGCAGAAATTTGTTAGATTTAAGCCATAACGGAATAGCCATTAAGGCGCTAACCTTAGCCGATATTGAATTGGTGAGGCAATGGCGAAATTCGCCATCCATTTTAAATAATATGGAGTATCAACTCGAAATTTCGGTTGAGCAACAATTTTTATGGTTCAATTCATTGCCAAACCAAACTTGTTATTACTTTATTATTTGGGTAAATGAGGTAAAAGTAGGCCTTGTTCATTTAAATAAATTTGAAAACAATACTGCCCATGTGGGTTTATTTATTGGTAACGAAAGTTATATTGGTACTGGTGTTTCGCTTGGTGCTTCTGTATTAATATTATCGTTTGCTTTTGAAGAATTGCAACTAAATCAACTTTTTGCAAAGGTAAAAACCACCAACCAAATTGCTATTAGTTATAATCAAAGTTTAGGTTTTGAATTTTCGATTACATTAAACGATACTTTTAGCCAATTTATTATTACCCAACAAAAGTATTTTCAAAAGGCTGATTATTTGAAAAAATTGGTACAAACAGCCATGCAATAATACCAATTTGATTTACAAATGAGGCCAATGCTTTTGGTGTAAATCTTAGATGGTATTTTCCCGATAGCTATCGCATGCGTCAATTTAAAAAGCAAAAAACTCTGAAGGAGTTTAACATAAATAGCCATCAGTGAAACTGGTGGTTACGTGTATGGATAAATACAACAAAAAACCCGACAATCTTTGCGAAAGCCGAAGGCTTTCGCAAAGATTGTCGGGTTTTTTGTGCAGAAAGTCCTGTTTATTTAATCAACGGGTTAATCCCGATAAATCGCATATGCGTCAAGTTAAGACTACAC
>JBGSBN010000038.1:0-21423 GCA_041730515.1 Methylacidiphilales bacterium
CCTGAACAGTAAAATTTAAGCAGCTTATTTTTTGTTTGAATCAACAAATAATTTTCGCCAAAATCTAGGAATAATTTGCTCCAATTACTTTTTGTTTTATCTATTGTTATAAGGTTTATTTCACTATTGTTTATGATTGTAACTTTTCGAAATGGAATGTTCGGATTTATTATAATTAATTTGTCATCAAACAAAGCAAAACTATTGTTTTTATAGGCATTTAAAAGATAGGAAATAATTAAATAAGGTATAAGTAAATATCCATATATAGTAGAAGCAAAAAGGTAAAACACTCCAATGCCGCTTAATATTATTATTGACAAAGAAATAATCCATACTGATATTGTACTATAATAAATATCTCCTCCAACAATTCCTTTTGAAGTAAGCATTTTGTCAACGCGATTGTCTTTGAGTTTTGATATCATATTTGGTTTAAAGACGCTCCTTTAAATTTACCCTCCAAACCATTTTCACCAAGTATTTGCAACCCGCTTTTTACCATAACATTCATATAACAAATGTATTTAAAAGCTATGATGTTTTTGAATTGCAAATGCTCGTGTTCCCTGAGGAAGATAAATAATTGATACTTTAATAATTGATAGTTTTCAATAGTTTATCTTCTTTGTAAATTTCCCTTTTTATAATCTTCCCAAATTTATTGTAATAAAGCCAATCACCGTTTTTATCTAAATTGAGTTCAATCATTGACGGTTTTGAATTGTCTTTTTTGCTTTTAAGCATTTGAAGGAGAGGCTTCTTTAACAAATAATTACGAATGAATTTTGGGTATCCATTTTCATAATATTCTTTCTCAGTTAACGTACTATCTGTTTCTATACTTTCATAATCTGTTCCCCCCGTTTAATCTAAAGTGCTTTGAGCTAATTGGACTTCTGGTAGATTTTAAGAAAACAGTCTCCGCTTTCTTTAACCCATTGGGGTAGTATTGATAAGAATAAATATATTCAGGTTGTTTTTTTAACCAATCTGAATTATTGATTTGGACACTTTTTAGTGTATCATCATTAAAATAAATTGATAAACAAACATCAATATCAAATCCATTATTTTTATTATAATTCTCTTGTCTTTGTAAAAGATCAATTTGTTTAATTTCGTTAGTTATAGAATCTTTATCAATTGCAATAATACTGCCACCATGAATGTAGTATGCATTTCTAACTATTCTATCTTTTTGATTATACCATTTCCAATGACCAAATTCAAGCTTGTCTTTATAAGGTCCTTTGCCTATTATCTTATTGTTCTCATAAATAACAGTATCTTTTTGAGCATAGCAACAAATGTTAACAAACAAAAAAATGATGGTTGAAATGTATTTTAAATTCATATCTATATTAGTTTATCACTATGGTTTGTTCGTAGTTATCGGCACTCACTAATCACTTATTTTCGGTTGGTGAAGTAAGACCTGACAGGTTTTAAAAACCTGTCAGGTCTTGGCCCCCCAAACTCTTCACTCCAAGTATTTGCAAATCGCTTTTTACCATGCCATTCATAAAACAAATGTATTTAAAAAACATCGCTTTTTGGGTTTTGATGAATTTTTAGAAAGTTACTTCAGCGTGAAGTAACACGTTTTGAAAAAAAATGCCTTACTTCAGCGTGAAGTAGTACGTTTTGAAAATAAAATGCCTTACTTCAGTGTGAAGTAGCACATTTTGAAAAAAAAATGCCTTACTTCAGTGTGAAGTGACACATTTTGAAAATAAAATGCCTTACTTCAGCGTGAAGTAACTCTTTTAAAAATTGGTTTGAATTACTTTACACCAAAAAAGAATAACAATTATTTAACAATTTATAATACTGAAAGGAAAATAATTCGTATTGTAAAATTATATATTCGCTGAACAAATAAAATATAAATATGAAATTGAATATTGTTAGAACAAGAGAATTATCAAACACCGAGTTCTTTGAGTTTTTAAAACTGGTAGCTGTTATTATTAACAAGTATGGTGCTGATACCCTAAAAATTAAAAAATTGTTTGATGAACTAGAAGCAATTTTTACCAACTTACAAGCAGGTTTAGACAAAGAAAAAAGCAATCAATTAACTAAAGTACTAAACGATTTAGACTTTAAACGTGATGTGTTGATTGATGATTTTACAGATTGGTTAGAAATTATGCAGCGTTTTCCTGATGCTGTAATGGCTGCCAAAGCGCAAGTATTGTATCATTATTTATCGGGTTTTGGCAAAAACGTAGCCGGCCAAACCCAACTTGCCGAAAGCACTATTTTAACCAATATAGTAGATGGATTTACTACCGATGCCGACCGCAAAGCTGCCTTGGCTGCCATTAATGGCACTCCATGGATTACTGCTTTAGGGGCAGTAAATGCCGATTTTATAAGCCAATATGCTAACCGCATAGCCGATGATTCAAATAACAATAAGGTAGAAAGTTTTAGTTCGTTAAGAAAACGTACTGCCATCATATATGCCGATGTAATTGAATTATTAAGCAGCCGATATAAAAACGAAAAAGCCGATAACAATGACGTTACCGTTTATGAAAACTGCATATCGGAATTAAATGAATTGATAGGTAAAATAAATATTTTGGCGCAAACATCGAAACCAAATGCACCAAAGATAGATCCAATTGAACCTAAATAAATGGTGGTTGTGCGCTGTAGAGACGCGATTAATCGCGTCTCTACCCACGCCAACAAAACCATTGAATTTCCCAATAGCCATGTAGAGACGTTGCACGCAACGTTTTTTTTATTGAAGACGTAACATGTTACGTCTCTACATTTTCCCGCACTTGTCTGAAACAAGATTAAAGGATTTTAGGATAAATAGGATTATTGGTTATTTTTCATTACGGGTTGTAAAAAATAAAGCGCCCTTTTGATGCCTTGGATAAATAAAATAATAAAATACTTTTGTTAAATAAACTTGAATACTAGCAGGGTAATCTCCTCAAAAATGGGTAGATATGCAAGATAAAATAAGGGTTATTTAGAAGTTAGCGGCAATTGTAAAATGAAAATTCAAACCATACTAATTATATTACTATTTTGCTCAACAACTTTATTCGGGCAGACAAAAAAAGAGAGTCAAAAGCCACCACCACCTCCCTCTTTTAGCAAAAATCATTCATGTGTCAACACGCATAAATACTCATTTGCAGACAGGTTAAAAAACTATCCTTTCAACAAAGCAAATGCAGTTTTAATTGTTTCATTTAATTATTCAATTGTAGAAACCCATATAATTAGTCCCAATAATACAGACTCGAAAGCAATTTATGGCGAGGGAAGACTTCCAATAAAAAACGACACATTAAGCTATGCTGACCTTGCTGAAAATTTTAAACTTAATGAGAAACAAATCGACAGCTTGACGAATATTTTATTCAACTACGATTATAAAGGAAAAATAGAATTTGAATCAACCAGTTTGTGTTTTGACCCACATAATGCCATTGTATTTTTAGATAACAATGGTAAAATGTTTGAATACATTGAAATTTGTTTTTTGTGTGACCGCATAAACGCAAGTTCCGAAAAAATAAAAACTGGTAATTTTTGCCATGGTAAATATGAGTTACTTAAAACATATTTTAGACAAATTGGGTTGAAAATTGGAGTAGAAAAATAAAACAAATAGATATTAGTAAAAACTAAAATCATAACTAGGGCAAGAATCCGCTTGTGCTATTTGAATTCAAGCATCTGCTTGAACTAGCTGTGGGAATATATAAAAGTTAGGTAACATTTTATGAAAACCGAAAATAGATCACTTGACGACATAGAAAGCAGTAAACTTTCTGAGAGCATAACACTGCTTGAGAAAGCCATTAATCCAAAATTGAACTGGAACGCTATTCTCATTTTGTTACTATTAACTGCTTTGTTTGCTTTTCACATTTACTACTACGACAAATCCAATTGGTCGCTCATTTCAAAATTTCTGGTTTGTGTTTGCCCAATCATAATTTGGATACTTGTTGAAAATAAAAATAATGGAAAGAAAAAGAGCATGTCGAGCATAGAAGAACTGAAAGACATTGAAATAAGAAAAACCATTCATGTTATTCAAATAAATGCAACAAGAATAATTGAATTTATAGAAAAAGATGACGAAGGAACTCTTTACTTAATTGAAAATACAAACGGGCAGTGTTTTTATTTGTGGGACGAACAATACTTGATTTCTGAGGACAAACCTTTTCCGTGCAACAGATTTGATATATACTCAGACAACAGTTTTAAATATGCAATTGAAGAGAAAATTAATTGTAAAGGCGAAAGGATTGAATCAATAAAAATTTCAGGAAAAGACAAGTGGACTTATTTTAAAGACAGAGGATTCCCAGAGGACTTAGAAATAGAAAAGAAGAAATTTGAAGAAGTAATTTACGAAATTAAAACGATTGATTAACAACAACGATTTGGTAGATGGTCGGTTTAGTGCTTTTTAGGACTACGGATTTTAAATAAAAGAAGAGTTTGTAACTCGTTTATATTAGCCCGTATCAGCGACACTGCTTTTCATTTTAAATCCTTAGAGCGCTTCGCTAACACTAATGATAGCAGTGCAACAAGTAATTGCGCACTATTTCCCTCCACAATTATTAATGCAATATTCGGCAGTGGTTTTATCTTCTACCGAAAGACCTTCAAAGTCTTTAACTTTTAAAAGAATGGGTGTAGAAAGGTTACATTTTCCCTGTTTAAAATAAGCCACTCCCAAGTTCCATTCTATATCAGGGTTATTCGGATTCATTTCGTTGGCTATTTCTAATTGATATACCAAGTTTGGTAAATATTTTAAAGCCTTGTTGTTTTCAACCAATGCCTTATAGGTTTCACCAGCATACAAATGCGCATTTAAACTATTGGGGTCAATATTGCAGCATTTTTCAAACTGCTTAGCAGCATTTACAAAATTACCTTGGTTTAAATCAATTACACCCAACGAGAAATAAGCTTCAAAATATTGGTTATTTAGTTTGATAGCCTGCTTTAAAAAAGTTTGTGCGCTATCGTTATAAGTTACTTTAAACGCGGTATCTGTAATAGCTTTGTTAATATAATATTGTGCTTTAATGTACTTTTTTGTTGCTTCGTTTTCTGGTAATATGTTGTTATTGTTTATCAATTGATTTGCCGCCTCAAAATTACCAATACTCATATAAAACTTGGCTGCTTCTATGGTATAATCTGTTTTAGTTTCTGCTATGCTTTTGTAAAATGGATTGAATAAATAATTAATTGCTTTACATAAACCATTGGTTGGTGTAGGTGCTAATTTACTAATAGGCAAAATTTGATTACTTGTTTTTGGTGATTTTACAAAAACCGAAACCAATGGATCAAAGTATTTTAACACATAGTTGCTATCGTTATACAAGCCGGTTTGTAGCTTTTTAAATTGACTATTGAGTATTACCGCTGCTTTAAAATGATACTGATTATCTAGGTTAATAAATTCTTGGTAATTATTGTAAGCTGCTGCATTTTGGTAAAAAAACGAATCGGGAAACACATCAAAATCGCGTAAATCAATAAAGGTTTTAAAGGCAGGTGTTAGTTGATATAACAAATACGATGATGACAAATAATCGGTAAATATGGGCTGATTGCTTAGCTTATTATTGGCCAAAAATTGTGCAGCACCCAACGGATTTTGCGCAGCAGAAAATTCTAATCCATAAGTGTTAGAGGATTTATTTACCTTATAAAAATAATTGCTTACTATGGTTGCATAAAACACCAATCCAATTAAAATTGGAGTTATTAAAACCACGGCACTAGGCAGTTTGAACGAAATTTTGTTACCTATAAATTGTATTACATTAAATAACAAATGGATGGTAAAAGGAAGTAATATTATTTGCATAAAAACAATATTTCTAAATGCTGAACTGGCTAAAATGGCAAACGCAAAAAGCAATAAAATATTACCTAAACCAAACTCGTTTATTACACCTTTTAGCTTGTTTTTAAGTAATGATACAACCAAACCTACTAAAACTATAATTAATAAAGTTAAACTGTAATAACTGCTGTATTGCCAATACTCATGCGTGGTATAGTTTGAAAGTTCGGTAGTAAATTTATTGCTGTTTAATTGATTGAAAATTTCAAAGGGACGAGTTAACATCTCAAACCCATAAGGATTAATGCAAATGCTCACAATGCTTAGTAAAAAAGCAATGCTTAACATAATAGGCTTTTCGGCTTTATACTTCAAATATAAAAACCATTCGGCAGCCAAATAAATAGCAGTAATTACTATTCCAATACTAAATGCTTCATGCATATTGGTCCACACCAATTGAATACTTGGTAATAAGTAAATTAATTGTTTTTGATTCCTGAACTTATTTAATAAATAAATAAAAACAACGGTAAATAAATGAGTAAACATTTCTGGCCTACCAATAATGCGGCTGCTAATAGCCGCCAAATAAGCTAATAAGGCTAAAACAATAATGCCATTGGCAAAAGGTTTTTTTAAAAATGAAGCATTGAATAATCTAACTAATTTAATGGAAAAATACACCAAAGCCACCGTTACCAAAGCTTGAATAATATATATGGATTCCACGCCAAACGCTTTACTCCATAAAGCAATTAGTACTTCAAAACCCCATTTAATATTAATCCATTTTACCCCAAAATAAGAATACGAAAAGACATCAGTAGTAGGAATACTTTTGTTAGCCAAAATCCAATCGCCTGTGGCTAATTGCCACCATAAATCGGGTTCTTTTATGGTTTTTAAACTTAATACTATGGCTACCAAATATACCAAACCATAAGCAAATAAAGTTAATTTAGTATGCCCTTGATGATTGTTGTTTTCAGTTGTTTTTACAGTGGTAGTAATGTTTTTAGCCATATTAATTTTTTACTATTATTTAGCGTATTACCACATCGGTTATCAGCTGTTGGTTCGATTCGGTATTAACCAATGCCATAATTTTTCCTCGTTGGTAGTTTAGTTCATTTCGCAGTGCATTCGATTCTATTTTTAAGTATAAAATAGAACCTCTAAACTTAATTTCTGTGGTGTTTTTTGCAATTAATGCGCCTACTAATTTTTCCCAATTGGTAATAATATTCAACTCGGCCAATTTAGTATCTAAATGTTGGTCGTGAAGAAAATCGGAAATGGCATTTTTTAAGGTTTGTTCATGCGATTTTTTAGGATTCATTATATTGGCAATTGAGCAACAATTATACTTAATAAATTTCTATTTTGATATGTTTGCTTGTGCAACTTTTTCCTTTTAGTAAATACAGTTTTTTTTCTTTTTTATGCCATATTTAGATAATTGAACATTTTTATTAAAATTTGTATAAATAACTAGCCCAAAAACTGCAAATTTGCAGTTCATTTTATCCGTTTTGAAAGTAGTGTTTAATATTCATAAGCAGTTTTTTTTATTTATATTTTGTTTGGTATTGTTCTTAGAGTCAGCGGCTCAGGCCATTAATTGGAAAAAACAAAACGATTGGGTTGATAGCGTTTTTGCTACTTTAAGCCCCGACCAACAAATAGCCCAACTTATGATGGTGGCTGCCTATAATACCAAAGATAAAATTCATGAAAAGGATGTAGAATGCCAAGTGAGAGATATTGGTGTGGGTGGATTAATATTTTTTAAAGGCTCGCCTAGCAGGCAAGTAATGCTTACCAATCAATACCAAAAACTATCAAAAGTTCCTTTATTAATTGGCATTGATGGCGAATGGGGCTTGAGTATGAGGCTTGATAGCACCCCAATTTTTCCAAGGCATTTGGTTTTTGGAAGTGCAAATAAAATAGAGCTAACCAAGCAGTTTGGCGTTTTAGTGGGCAAGCAATGTAAGCGCATGGGCATTCATTTTAATTTTGCGCCTGATGCTGATATTAATAATAACATGGCCAATCCGGTAATTAACGACCGTAGCTTTGGTGAAAACAAATACATAGTTGCCAAAAACAGCATTGCCTACATGCAGGGAATGCAAAGCGAAAATATTTTGGCATCGGCCAAACATTTTCCTGGCCATGGCGACACTGAAACTGATTCGCATTTTGGATTACCAGTAATAAAAGGAAATAGAAAAAGATTAGATAGCCTGGAGTTATATCCCTTTAAAGAGTTAATTAACAATGGTATCGCAGCTATTATGACTGCTCATTTGGCTGTTCCTGCTTTAGATACCATGCCTAATTATGCTGCATCTATTTCTAAACCAATTATTACAGGTTTGCTTCGCAACGAAATGGAGTTTGATGGATTAATAATTACTGATGCTTTAAACATGAAAGGCGTTAGTAATTTTTATGCACCAGGCGAAGTAGCAGCCAAAGCATTTGCCGCAGGAAACGACATTTTGCTTTTTGTAGAGGATGTGCCAATGAGTATTGCATTTATAAAAGATTATATAAAAAGGGGCATTATTTCATGGAAACAAGTAGAAGTAAGTTGTAAAAAAATATTGTTGGCCAAATATTGGTGTGGGTTAAATAAATACAAACCAACTGAGCCACAAAACTTAATTACCGATTTAAATACTTTTGAAAGCGAGTTTTTGGTAAAACAAGTGGTTAAAAATGCGGTGGTTGTTGCTCGCAATCAAGATAAAATTATTCCTATTCTACATCCCGAAAAGTATAAAATAGCTTGTATCAATGTTGGAAATCCTCAGTTAAGCGATTTTCAAGCACAACTCAACTGCTATTTAAAAGCCGATTATTTTGCCATTGATAAAAATGATAGGAAAGAAAATTTTGACAGTTTATTATCCATAACCGATTACTATAATTTGGTTATTATCAGTTTGCATAATACCAGCCGTTTTGTTAGCAAAAACCTTGGTTTAACTCAAGTTGCCATCGATTTTGTTAAAGCTTTAGGAAATAGAAATAAGTGTATTTTAGTGAATAATGGCAATCCTTACATTTTGCAGCATTTTGGTATGTTTAAAAATGTGGTGGTGTCGTTCGAAGACTTATCACTTTACAACCAAATGGCTGCGCAAATTATTGGTGGAGGTTTAAATGCAAAAGGGAAATTACCTGTTTCAGTGTCTAATTTTTACAACTTAGGTAGTGGAGTTGAAACAGAATCAATAGGTAAATTTGAATATGTTTTTCCTGTAGAAGCGGAAGTTAACAACACAAAAATGGAAAAAATTGACAGCATTGTAAAATATGCCATAGCCAATAAAGCCATGCCCGGTTGCCAAGTTTTTGTGGCTAAAGATGGAAAAGTAATTTATAATAAGTCATTTGGTTTTCATACTTACGATAGCCTTGTGCCGGTTAAAAATAACCACGTGTATGATGTTGCTTCATTAACCAAAATACTCAGCACCACCTTGGCTATTATGAAGCTTTATGAAGAGAAAAAAATTAAATTAGATGATAAAATAGGCTTGTATTTGCCTTGGTTAAAAGGTAGTAATAAAGAAAAAATAAAAATTAGTGATGTGCTAACTCACCAAGCTGGATTGGTTCCTTTTATTCCTTTTTATAAATCCACTTTACTTTCAAATGGAAAGTTAAATCCGTTGGTTTATAGCGATTCGCTTTCAGAGGAATTTTCATTAAAAGTGGCACCAAATATTTTTATGAATAAAAATTATGAAAAACTAATTTGGAAAACCATTGCCGACTCTGATTTAAAAAAAGAAGGGGAATATGTTTACAGTGATTTGGGTTTTATGATGCTTCGCAAAATTGTTGAAACCATTACTAATAAAGACTTTGAAGCTTATTTACAAGAAAGTTTTTACCAACCATTAAATTTGGCTACCATGGTTTATAATCCCATCAAAACCATTAATTATGATTGGATTATACCTACTGAATACGATTCGGTTTTTAGAAAACAACAAATAAAGGGTTATGTACACGATCCTGCTGCGGCCATGTTAGGCGGTGTAAGTGGGCATGCAGGTCTTTTTGCCACTGCTAACGATGTGGGAATAATTATGCAAATGCTTTTAAACAAAGGAATTTATGCAGAAAAACGCGTATTAAAAGCCAGTACGGTAGAAACCTTTACCAAAAAGTTTAGTAAAATAAGCCGCAGAGGTTTAGGATTTGATAAGCCCGAAACCGATTTAACCAAAGATAGTCCGGCTAGTAAAATGTGTAGTGATGAAACATTTGGTCACCAAGGATTTACAGGCACCTGCACTTGGGTTGACCCTGAAATGGATTTAGTATATGTATTTTTAAGTAACCGCATTTATCCAAGTGCCGATAATAAAAAATTGGGCGAATTAAGCGTACGTTCTAAAATTCAAGATGCCATTTACGAAGCCTTCAAAAAATAAGTGATACATTTAATTAATTTGCTTAAGTTAAATTCAATTTTTTGCAGCGAGCTATTCCCCTCCAATGATTGGAGTTGCCTTTAAGTCAGACAAAAATGTAGAAAATAACAAGCTTCATTTTGAATACAAAATCCAATTCGTTGTAGTAAGCTAAACACCTTCAAGGAGGAGTTAGGGGTGGGTTACTACAAAAAAATACAAATGAAAAAATACTCAAAATAAATTTGAAAGCAATTATTTTTTTCCTTAAAGAAACCAAGATTGGTTTTTAGCCAATTCCTTTTTAGAACAAATATTTATCTATTAAAATTCCTATCAATCACCTCAAAAAATGAAGGATATAAAACAGCTGATGAAGCAATTAAAGTTTTATCGAAAACATAATCACTACTACCCGCAAAAGTAGAAAGTTTACCACCTGCTTGTTGCACTATAAATGCACCACCTGCCACATCCCAAGGATGTAAACCATACTCAAAAAAACCATCAAATCTGCCACAAGCAGTATAGGCCAAATCTACAGCAGCGCTGCCCATTCTGCGCATTCCTTGTGTATTTACCATTAAATATTTTAGGGTAGCCAAATAATTTCCCATTACCTCAAAATCGTAATAAGGAAAGCCTGTTGCCAATAATGATTTACTTAATTCAGGATTTTGTTTTACATAAATAGTTTGGTTATTTAAGTAAGCTTTACTGCCTTTCCAAGCATAAAACATCTCATCTCTATTACACTCATAAACTACACCTAATATCAGCTCATTGTTTTGCATTAAACCAATACTTACACTAAATACAGGTAAGCTATGTATAAAATTGGTAGTGCCGTCCAATGGATCTATTATCCACATCAACTCTTTTTGTTCAGTTGCTATGGTTGCTTCTTCGGTTATAAAACCTGCTTGTGGAAGTAATTTTTGCAAGCCAGCTACTAACATTTCTTCTGCTGTTTTATCTACATAACTTACCAGTTGGTTAAAAGTTTTTTCTTCTACTTTGTCGTATGTAAAGTTTTTGTTTTCGGCTAAAATAAACAAACCTGCTTGTTTAGCTAAAGTGCAAGTATCGAGGCACAGTTTTTCAAAATTTATCATGGTGCTAAACTACATAAAAATTATAAATTTACTTGGGTGTTTTAGATAAATACAATAAGTTTGGATTTTTATAAATCTTAAAGGTAACATGACTTTTTTTAAACCCAAAACCCGTGTAATTATTTACAGTTTTCTTTTAGCTTTACTTTTACTTAGCCTAGTATTTAACTTATTAGTAGGTTTAGGGGAATATACTGGGATAGCATTTTTTTATTTTCATGGTCTTGGGTTTGTTATTATTTTTTTAAAACTAAAAAAAGCAAAGGAGCAAATAAGGAATGAAAAAAGTTTGCTACATAAAACTCCGTTTAATGATATTTTGAATATTACTGTTAGCGGAACAATTGAATTTAAAAGGTATTTAAAATATCAGTTGAGTTTACTTTATGGCAATTCATTGCTGACCACATTTGCTATAGTTATTTTTATTATAACAATATTTTGGAGTACGTATGTTGCCGAAAATATAGACTTTACAATAATTGCTGTTCCAATTATTGTATTAATTATTGCTCCACTAGCTTGGTATAGGAGTGTTAAAAAAATTTATCAATCGAATAAAATTTTAAATGAGCCACAACAAATTGAAATAAATAATGAATACATCCATATTATAACAAGTCATGTGGACTCAAAGGTTAAGTGGAGCAATTTTTTAAAAATCTATGAAAATAAGTATTTCTTCATTCTGTTTCAAACAGAACAAATTGGTGTTTTTGTAGACAAAAGTTTTTTAACAGACGAACAAATAGGCACGCTTAGATCCTTTATTAACTCGCTCCCAATACCTGAAAAGTTATATAAATAGCGGTTACTTTTTTTATGAAAAATATAACTGTTAGGCAAATTCAAACCATTGAAAAGAATAGAGAGCGTTTAAAATCCATTGTTTTAAATTGGTTAGCAGCTACCAAATAGAAATGAAACCTTTAGTAAATCAAAAATATATTTTAGAAAAATTCCAAGGAAAAGGTGGGTGGACATTTGCGAGAATTCCTGAAATTTTGCAAGATAAAAATGCGCCATTTGGTTGGGTAAAAGTACGTGGCACCATTGATGGTTTTGAAATAAGGAAATACCATTTAATGCCAATGGGAAATGGAAGTTTGTTTTTGCCTGTTAAAGCCGAAATACGCAAAAAAATAAAAAAGGCCGAAGGCGATACTGTTCATGTAATTTTATACACCGATAACGAGCCTTTAGAAATACCCGAAGAAATGCTTTTATGTTTAATGGATGAGCCTGAAGCATTGGCGTTTTTTAAAGCGCTAAGTGAGGGTGAACAAAAGCTTTACATACAATATGTATATGCTGCCAAGAAAGAAGAAACAAAAATTGATAGATTGGCTAAAACAATTAATAGATTGCTAAAAGGCCAGAAATTATACGAAAAAGCAGGGTAGTAAAATAACCATTTATCAATACTGCTCATACCAACTAAAATGGTTTTGAACAATATTGGTTTTTTCTTCTTTTATATAACTTAGCAGTGCTGCTGCTGCAGGCGATAATTTTTTTTCCTTAAGCCAAATTAAACTCCAAGTAGTTTTTATGGGCAAACCTTTTACTGGAATTATTTGTAATTCATTGTTATGCAGTTCGTTTTTTATGCCAATTAAAGGCATAACCGAATAGCCCAAACCTGCTAAAAGTGCTTGTTTAACGGCTTCGTTGGTGGTTAGTTCCATTTTCTTTACTGCCTTAATTTTGTTTTGTTCTATAAATTGTTCCATGGTTTGCCTTGTTCCCGAACCACTTTCTCTGTAAATTAATGGCAACTCTTTAAAAATATCTTTCGTAAAATCTTTATTTCCTATTTTCATGTCGGTATTACCTACCAAGTAAAGTTTATTTTGAAGCAAGTCAAGTTTTTCAATGTTTAAGTTAGGTGGTAAAATAGAAACCAATGCAAAGTCAACATCATTATTTAATAAACTTTGAATAACTCTATTTTTATTGGTTACATCCATTAATAGCTCAATGCCATCGTGGGATTTCATAAACTTTGAAAGAAAAAAAGGCATTACATATTTACCTGTAGAAACAACCGAAAGTTTAAGTTTACCAGTTAATTTTCCTTTATATGCCAAGGTTTTATAGTTAATGGCATGTACTTGATTGATAATATTTTCGGCCGACTTTGCTATTTCGTTCCCAAAATCGGTAATGAATATTTTACGGCCAATTACCTCTGTTAATGGAATGTCAAATTGATCTTGAAAATTTTTTAACTGTATAGAAACAGCAGGCTGTGTAAGGTTAAGTTCTTCCGATGCTTTGGTTACACTTTGGGTTTGAACTATTTTTAAAAAAATTTGTAGTTGATTGAGTGTATAATTCATAAAATTATTTAATGTATTACATTACAAATATAAATAAAAACTAATGCTTTAGTATAAAGATTATTGCACCACAAAAATTTTTTAAAAAACCAAGTATGAAAATTGATTTAAAGAAAGGGGTAATTTTAGGGTTGGCATTCACCGTGTTTGGGTCATGTAACTTAAATGGCAATAAACCAAATACCACAATAGCCAAAGAGGATAGTGATAGCATTATGCACAAACATGTAATGAGTAAGGAAGAGCAAGCTGCTTTAACTCCTGATGATGTTTTGAAGGAATTTATAGCTGGAAATGAGCGTTTTAGAAATAATGATTTAACCCAACGCCCGCATTCAGAATCGATAAGAAAAGCAGCTACTGGCGGGCAGTTTCCAAAGGCCATGGTATTAAGTTGCCTAGATAGTAGAGTTCCTGTAGAAGATGTATTTGACCAAGGAATTGGTGATGTTTTTGTGGGAAGAGTAGCTGGAAATTTTGTAAATACTGACTTATTAGGTAGTATGGAATTTGCTTGTAAAGTAGCTGGAGCAAAACTTATTTTGGTAATGGGCCATCAGCATTGTGGAGCAGTTAAAGGCGCTATTGATAATGTTCAAATGGGAAATATTACGCAAATGTTGTCTAATATAAAACCCGCGGTTCAGTTAAGTGAAAAATTTAAAGGTGAAAAAACATCGGCTAACGAGCAATATGTGAAAGCAGTAGCACAAAATAATGTATTAAATACCATTGCACAAATAAGAAAACGAAGTGCCATTTTAAAACAAATGGAAGATAGCGGACAAATAAAAATAATGGGTGCTTTTTATACACTTAGAACAGGTGAATTACAATTTTTAAATTAATCAATTAACCAATATTTATTAACTAAAATCTTATTATGAATTTTAACTTACTCATTGAAAACTTAACCAATCCAGCCTTATTATTTTTTGTATTAGGCATTATAGCTGTTTACTTAAAAAGTGATTTAGAAATACCAGCTAATTCTTCTAAGTTTATTTCTTTATATTTATTATTTTCTATTGGTTTTAAAGGTGGACAGGAGTTATCACACGAAACATTTTCGGCCGAAATAGTTTGGAGTATGCTTTTTGGAATTGGTATTTCCACCGTTATACCATTATATACTTTTTTTATTTTAAAGAAAAAATTGCATATTTACGATGCAGGTGCAATTGCAGCTGCTTATGGATCTGTTAGTGCCGTTACTTTTGTTACTGCGGTATCTTATCTAGAAGCTCAGCAATTAAACTTACATGGACACATGGTAGCTATAATGGCTTTAATGGAGTCGCCTGCCATAATTATTGGTTTGGTATTAATATCTTTGTTTAATAAAGAAGAAACCAATAAAATAAATACTGGCCAAGTACTAAAACATTCGCTTACCAATGGTAGTGTTTTATTAATTTTAGGAAGTTTGTTAATTGGATTTATAGCCAATACCAAGCAAGCGGAGGGTATTAAACCTTTTACCAACGATTTATTCAAAGGATTTTTAGCCATATTTTTACTCGATATGGGTATTACCAGTGGTAAAAAACTCAAATCATTCTTTTCTTTTGGTGCATTCCCATTCTTGTTTGCCATTATAATTCCTTTGGTTAATGGTTGCATTTTTGCCTTTTTAAGTCAATTTGTAACAGCCGATATTACCAATAGATTTATGTTTGCAATCTTAGCTGCAAGTGCATCGTACATTGCTGTTCCTGCGGCCATGAAAATTACAGTTCCAAAGGCTAATCCAGGTTTGTTTTTACCCATGGCTTTGGCAGTTACTTTTCCAATAAATATTACCATAGGTATGCCTCTTTATTTTTTGGTGGTTCAAAGTACCTAGTGTAATAAATAGCATGGAATAGTAGGGTGCTTTAAGCAGTGTTTGATTTGTCTTTTTGATAAAAATCGGCAGTTATGTCAGTGTTTTAACTTGGTTGATAATTTGTATATTGCGAAGTATATTTTTAAAACAAACAATAATGAAAAAAGGAACAATTATTTTATTAGCAGTGCTTGGCGGAATTGTTTTATTATTAATGAACGGATGTTCAAGTTATAATAACATGGTTTCGAAACAAACAGCAACCGAAGGTGCTTGGGCCAAGGTTCAAAGTGCTTACCAACGTAGGTTAGATTTAATTCCAAATTTAGTAGCTACTGTTAAAGGTGCAGCTAATTTTGAACAAAAAACCTTAACTGATGTAATTGAGGCAAGAGCAAAAGCTAGCTCTATTCAAGTAGATCCAAACAAATTAACACCTGAAAATATTAAGAAATTTCAAGGTGCGCAAGGCGAGTTAAGCCAAGCTTTAGGTCGCTTAATGGTAGTATCAGAGCAATATCCTCAGTTAAGAGCTACTCAAAACTTTAGCGAGTTACAAAGCCAAATAGAAGGAACAGAAAACCGCATTAAAGTAGAAAGAGATAACTTTAACGATGCTGTTACTGACTACAATACTTATATCAAAAAATTCCCACAAGTAATTTATAGTGGCATGTTTGGTTTTGATAAAAAAGGATTTTTTGAAGCTGACGCTGCTGCCCAAAAAGCACCAGAAGTTAAGTTTTAAGATAGATTATCTGCGTCATTGCGAACAAAGTGAAGCAATCTCAAACAATTAGAAAGAGATTGCTTCGTACCTCGCAATGACGTTTTTTAAAATAGGTTTAACCAATAAACATGTCAGAACAATTTTTTAGTAAACGCCAACAAGAAAGCATAGTTACGGCCATAAAAAGTGCCGAATTAAATACTTCTGGCGAAATTCGTGTACATATAGAACCTCATTGCAAACAAGAGGTGATGGAGCGCGCTAAACAAGTATTTGAAGAGCTTAATATGCACCAAACGGAACTAAAAAATGGTGTTTTGTTTTACCTTGCCTATTTAGACAAAAAATTTGCCATACTTGGCGATAGTGGCATTCACCTAAAAGTTACTGATGCTTTTTGGAATGAAGAAAAAGAATTAATGAAAACTCATTTTGCCAAAGGGCAATTTACCGAAGGCCTTAGCCTAGCTATTGAAAAAGCAGGACAAAAACTCAAAGAACATTTTCCTTTTCAAAGCAATGATGTGAATGAATTAAGCAACGATATTTCGTTTGGAGGTGACCATGAAGCATAAATTAGCCCTGGTTTTTAGTTTATGTTTACTGTTTACTCAGTTATTTGCCAAAGAAACTCCTCCACTACCTAACCCACCTACTTTTGTAAACGATTATGCAGGTGCTTTACAAGCCAATGAAAAAGCTGCATTGGAACAAAAATTATATACTTATTTCAAGCAAACATCTACCCAAATAGTTATTGTAATTGAACAATCGTTAGAAGGTGATGATGCTTTCGGTTACTCACAAAAACTGGCTCAAAGCTGGGGAATAGGCGAAAAAGACAAAAAAAATGGCTTGCTTATTTATGTGGCTTTAGCTGAACGCAAAATGCGTATTCAGGTTGGTTATGGCCTTGAAGGAGCCATGACAGATGCTATTTCCAAACGTGTTATTGATGGCATTTTAAAACCTAATTTCAAACAACAAGCTTACTATAACGGCTTTAACGAAGCCACTGATGCCATTATAAAAACCATAGCTGGCGAGGGTTTTACCAATGATAGAAAAGCCAATAAAGAAAAAATGCCTTGGGGCCTAATCATCATTATTGCTATTGTATTAATTGCAGTATTTTTAAGAGGAGGAAAAGGCGGACGCAGAGGCGGTGGTGGAGGCGGAATAGCCGAAGCATTGCTTTGGGGAACATTGGCCAGTGGTGGCTTTTCAGGTCGTGGTGGTTCTGGTGGCGGAGGCGATAGCGGATTTGGTGGATTTGGTGGCGGAAGCTTTGGCGGAGGCGGTGCAGGTGGCGATTGGTAAATAACACATTTTAGTGATGAAGATTACTAAACCTATTTGGCTGAAAAACTTTTTTATTCGATTTAACAACATTGACAAATCGAATAAAATTATAAGAAATGCGGGCATTATTTGGACAGCATTTGTTTTATTTTTATTTATTCCAGAAGAACTTATTAATTTATATGTAAGTGAAAATGGCACTGTAGTAAATGCTACAATTACTGAAATGCCAGATAATTGCGGAAGTAAATATTTGTATGCCAGTTTTGAACTAAATAACAAAATAATAACTAAGAGAGTTTGGGATTCATTTTGCAATGATTATAAATTAGGAGATTATGTACCCATTTATTCTCATCCTTCATTTCCAAATAATTCCTTACTTGAAATAGAAAGAGGTTCTATTATAAAAATAGAGTTGTTTGCGTGTTTTGTACTGCTGGTATTTGGAATGTTTATGATAAAATACGCTTACAAAAGTTCATGATAAATTGATGATTTGGTAGGTCTTTTTACTCTTTTTGATATTCGTTTCGTATGTAAGCTTTCGCATATTCGTCAAGCTTAATTTATGAATTTTTCCTGTAAACATTTATAAACGTTAAAGTTCCGTAGGAACGATACTATTGTAACAACGGTCTCGATTAATCGCATTGGTATCAACTTAATTTATGATTTTTTCTTGTAAACATTTATAAACTTTAAAGTTCCGTAGGAACGATACTATTGTAACAACGGGTTTTAACCCGTTGAAAAAACAAACAGGACTTTCTATACAAAAATCCCACAACATTTGCGCAAAGCCGACGGCTTTGCGCAAATGTTGTGGGATTTTTGGTGTGTTTATTCATACTTTTAACCCCGAATTTCATTCGGGGCTATTGATATTAAACTCCTTTGGAGTTTTTCTTTTTTTGAAGCGTATGCGAAAGCTTTCGGTGTTGTGTGTGGAGACATTTTTGCCTTGTCCAGCTTTGCGGGACTGTTTCTTTGGAATTCATGCTAAGCGAAGCAGAAGTATCTAAGGAAACAGAAAGCAGAAAAAAAGAAATAACTTATGCATTAGCTAACAAGATTACCATTTGAATGTAACCGCTCGAGCGCTACAACTAAATGACCCAACTTCATTTTATATTAAATTTTTAAATTATCCGATGATAAATCACGAAATTGCCTTAGCCGAAATTGAAACCATACTTGGGCAACATAGCTTAAATGAAAAGCCATCAGGCATAGCTAATTTGCAAAATTATATTGGCACACAATATCATTTTTATGCCTTAAAAAACCCAACAGTTCAAGCAATTTTTAAAAAAGGTTTTACTTTTAGCAATGAACCAATGGCTGCTCAAATGGAGCTATACACCCAACTTTGGAACCAAAGTAACTGCTACGAAATAATGTACCTCAGTTTAATGTACTTAACCGTTTTTAGTAACAAGAACAAAGGTTTAGTAGCACATGAAACAGCTAAAAGCTTTTTACCTAAAATAGATAATTGGGCGCATAGCGATTTTTTATCAAGCATTATTGGCCGAAATATGATGCATGATGAACCAACCATTTATAACAACTTAAAAATACTGAACAAAGGCACAAACCTTTGGGAAAGGCGCACATCATTAGTACCGCTTGTTTACCATTTAAAAAACAAAAAATACACGTTGAATGAAACCGATTTCATTCAATTAATTAACCCACTTATAAACGATAAAGAATATTTTGTGCAAAAAGCAATTGGTTGGTTATTACGCGAGTTTGGCTTGCGTTTTCCAAACGAATTATTGCAATTTTTATATAAAAATGCACCCCATATAAGTAGTATTGCTTTTGCCTCAGCCACCGAAAAAATCAGTGTTGACGACAAAGAACAATTGAAAAAAATAAGAGCCGATTTTAAGAAACTTAAAATTTAACTCTTTTTATAGCTAAGTTTTTATATTTTCGTTTTACCAAAAAATAATTACCATGCTTGAGCAAATAGATTTAACCAAAATACTTGTTTTAGATATTGAAACTGTGCCCCAATTTGCTGCGTACGAACAATTACCAGAACGCTGGAAAGACCTTTGGGAAAAGAAAGCCACTACCATTAGAAAAGTCAGTGTGCAAACTACCGAAGAACTTTATCCTCGTTCAGGTATTTATGCCGAGTTTGGTAAAATTGTATGTATATCGGTAGGTTATTTTGTAAAGGGCGACAGTTACCAATTTAGGGTTAAATCTTTTTACAGTCACAATGAAGGTGAATTACTAACCAATTTCTGCAAAATGCTTACCCGCCATTTTAATGAACTGGATAATTTATTATGCGCACATAATGGAAAAGAATTTGATTTTCCTTATATATCAAGAAGGTGTGTGGCTAACAAAATTAAACTGCCCGAAAGTATAAGAACCGAAGGTAAAAAACCTTGGGAAATTAGGCATTTAGATACTATGGAATTGTGGAAGTTTGGCGATTATAAAAGTTATACTTCCCTCGATTTACTAGCTGCTTTATTTAATATAGAAACACCAAAAGACGATATAGACGGAAGCCAAGTTTGGAAAGTGTATTGGCAAGAAAACAACTTAGAAAGAATTAAAAACTATTGTCAAAAAGATGTGGTAACCGTTGCCCAAATATTACTCAGTTTTAGAGGAGAAAACTTGTTAAAACCCGCAGATATTTTAATGGTTGATTAGTGGTTAATCTTCCACTTTAGTATAGTTAGGAAAAATGAGAGAATAACCAATTAATACAATTCCTGTAATGATGCTTATCAATGTGGTAAACATAAAGGCATAGCCATTTCCTGAGTTACGTAAATCAATGAATTCGATATAGATAACGCTGATTACAAATGCAACTAAAAGTACTAAAATACTCCAAGGTCTATACCTTCTAGTAAAATCAATTAAGTAATCTAAAGCAAAATATAGCAATACAAAACCAAAAGCAGATAACATTATTAGCAATGTAAACAATATACGTTGATCGGTAAGCTGTTCATTTATTTGTTCAGCAGCTGTAGTTAAATCATTGCTATAATGTATAGTTCGAGCGTTTTTAAAAGTATTGTAAACATAATACTTCGATGTACGTGAAATGGTTTCTTGCTCAAAACCATATTGCTCGCTTAGGTTAACTATATCTTGAATTAAAAGTACAATAAACTTAACCAACTGTGTAAACGCAAGTAGCAAACCCAACATCAGTGTAGACACCGACAGGTTTTTTAGGCCTAAAATAATTTGAGGTAAGGCCCAGGTTTTAATGCGATATGATTGTTGAAATAAATTCAAAAAATGGTTAAGAAATGGAAAGGCAAATTAATTAAAAAAAATTATAAAATGTAAATTTTTAAGCATTATTATTAAAAATTTCAAAATGCTTTCATAGTTACTTTACAAGGTTTATACTTACCTCACCTTTTTCTATTTGGTAAGGGTTTTAACTGGGACAAACTGTTAAAAGAAATCAAGAATAAGCGGTGCGGGAACGTCATCCTGAACGCAGCGAAGGAACTTTATAGGGTGATTTTTTAATGACGACAAATCACGCATTTTCTCTAGTTTTCCCGCACCATATAAAGATGCTTTCCCGCTTTGGCGCATATGCGTCAAGTTAAGACTACACAAAATAGCTTGGAAGCCTTAATAGTTGAAAGAAAAACTGGGAAATAAATAAAGGGAAAGATTGTTTTGTGAACTTCTAAAACGACCAAGTAATGAAAGTTCAGAATCTTTCCCATCGCAATTTAAAAAAAGTTGGCACAGTATCAAAAAATAAAATAACACAATTAGCCAAGGCTTTTGGAT
>JBGSBN010000039.1:0-20784 GCA_041730515.1 Methylacidiphilales bacterium
ATTTGAGTATTATAAAATCTTACAGAGTCAATATCTAATGTTCTATCAGGACGGAAAGTATAACTTGGACCGTTTTTATCGGCTTCTGTTTGGGTTAAAGGGTTATTATCGCTTCTGCTGCTTTCCCAAATAGGGTCATCATTATTTGAAGCAAATTTTCTTTCAAAGTTAGGATCACTATTATCGTTAAAGTTTACTATATATTTAAGAGTACCATTCGACTTTTTACTTTGAACAATCATCCTATTTCTAACTTTTTGTAAATTAGGAATAACAATATCCTCAATCTCACCAACAGTATAGGCGAAAACAGTATTAATACCATTAGGATCAACAGATAAATTAGGCCTAATACCAAATTGATAACCTCCATAACTTGTACCGCCACAAATTGCACCTGGAATGCTGCATTCTGCATCACTTACTAACAATAAATTATCTGCAATTCCAAATTTATAGTTAATTGAACTACCAAATAAAATATCTGCTTTAGCTCCAACTTGGTCAGAACCTCCGCCTGTAGAAATAGTTATATTCGAACTAGTTGTTTCAATTAATTCACCGTTAGTACCACTGTTGGTTTCTTTAGTTACCCCAAAACCTGCGCTTCCTCCTACTTCAGTTTTAGCAGCAAATAATGCACCTAGTGCAACACCAGTTTCAAACTCACCCCCTAAATGAACAGTACCCATAAAACTACCTCCAATTTTATTGGTGTTTGAGTAACGTTTGATAGTTGTATAATTGGTGTTTTTTGCCCAAGTAGACGAACTGGATGTTCCAGGAGGATCTCTTAATATCAATTCAACCTTTTGTGGACCAGAAGTAATAAAGTTTGTACCCCTAACTCTACCTCCAAATAAATAGGCTCTAAAAGGTGTATTTCCTGGGTTTGGCAACCATTCGCCAAAACGAACCCCTGTATTACCGGCAGTGTAGAAAATTGCTTGCAAAGATTTGGTAAAACTTTGTGATGGGTTACTATTATTAATTGTTAAGTTAGGAGTGCCTCCTCTAAAACTGTAGGTAGTAAACCCATTTCTCACTTCTAAGAAAGATGAATCAGAAGTAGAAGATGGCTGAGAACCTAAAGAGTTGTAAACCTTTAAAGTTCCATCTAGAGGCACCTTGTATTGCACAGCAGGTACTTTATCATAATTGGTATAAATATCGTATGCATAAACCCTAGCACTATACTCCTTAAACTGGTAGAAAATTGGATAAGGAAATGGATTTGCAGGCAGTAACTGAATGGTATCTGAACCATTTATTATTTGAGTTTCACCTATAAAACTACTATCTGTTAATGTTTTATTTCTAATACGTGCAAAAGTTAGCTGAGGTGTATTATAGGTTATAAAATCTCTTCTAATATTATAAGATATTGAATCAATTCTTGAAATATTTGAAGTACCTGAAATATAAGTGGTATCAGACACAAAAAATGATTTACCAGCCACTTTAGTTAAATCTAAAATACTTTGTGTACCAAAATTGGTAACCAAATTGGTAAGCACTTTTAAAGTATCTACTGTATAAATTAGTGGTGGTAAGTATGCTGTATATTCACCTGTGGTATCATTGGTAGTAATTGAAATACGGCTACAACCATTTCCTAACTGAGATTTAAAATGTATTCTGGTTTTTCCAATATTATTAACCGATTTTTTCAAACCGATTTTCTTATTTGCTTCAATTGCACCACCTACAGCTCTTCCTACAATTTTGATTAATGTACTATCAACAAAATGTATTCCATCAGTTACGTTCTGAAAATCATAAAAGCCTGTTGAAGGGAATCGGCCTGCGCTAAATATATGCCCATCTTTTTCGGCTCTGATAATATGGTTTCCAACAGGTACTTTAATAGAAAAGCGACCAAATTGATCGGTAGCAATAGCCTCACCGCTTCTAACCACTTTTTCACCATCAATGGTTAAATAAATTCCCTCAGCAGGACAAGAAGAGTTATAATAAAATACATCTCCTGATACGTCAAAGGATGATTTATCAATAAAATCTTGCTCATTCATAACCGAGGCCCCTTCGCTTAGTGAAATGACACGAACGACTGGGGTAAATGTATGAGTTAAAAAAGCGGGTGAAATTCTGAATAATTCACCACCACCTACGAATGTAATAAACGTTACAACATAAAAACCATTTTCATCTGTAAAACTAGCAAATGATAATTGATCATTAGTTGGAATAATACTACTAAAACTGGCACCTGAAATGGTACCGTGATTTTCGTTAAATACTGTACCTTGCTTTGAATAATCAAAGAATCCATTGTAATTGGTTATATTCTCATCGAAAGTATAATAAGCCACTAAACCATCATCATCAGGACTAACTCTGCGTGCAAAATCCAAATCAATATCTTTTCTAAGTTTAGGATAGTTATAAAACCTAACCTCGTCTAAATTACCAGAGAATGTACTTCCCATAGAAATAGATGAGTTATTTAAAGGCAAATAGGTGAAGCCTGAAAGTGTTAAAGAATCTGCAACTATACCGTTTACGTAAATAAATAAAGAGTCTGTTCTAAAAATTGCAGAAACTTGATTATAGTTATTTGCTGCTATATTAAACTGCGCATTTGAGGTAGTCCTTGATCTTGTAGCAGAACCATTATTGACCAATAAACTAATTTTATTATCAATTAAGCTAAGAACAATTGATTTACTGCCTGAATTTAATTTAAGTAATTCTTTATTCCCTGTAACATTAGTAGGCCTAAACCAAGTTTCTAGGGTTGCACCTGTGGTAAATGTTAATTTAGTGGAAACAGGAACACTTAATGTATTGCTTCCATTAAATAACATAGATGCACCAACCGAATTTGAAGTTAAACTTGTTGGAGCAACTCTTACTTTGGCGCCTTTTAAAGCAATACCACCATCATAGGTTATTTGCCCACTAACGGTTCCAAAAGCTCTTCTAAATCCTATATCTTCTGTTGGATTTGAAAGAATTGTAAAACCTGCACAATTTAAAACTCCAATTAAAGTATATTTATATAAAACCCCTGTAATAGCATTATTATCAACGTATACACCTTCGCCCATTGCAGCAGAACCAATTAAAGTTGAATCAGAAGTACTACCATACACTTTTCTATAAACCCTGTATGAAGTTAATACATCCACGTTAACAGTACTCCATTCTAGTTGAACTAAATTTGAATAATAACCTTTTGAACATTTTAATTTATTGGTAGTACCGTTAAATGAGTTTGAAATAATAGGGAAAATCCTAGTAGTAAAAGTGTTTGTTGAAGCAGTTCCCGATGGTGCACAATTATTTTTTGCACGTACTTTATAAGTATAATTAACACATGGAGAAACATTTCCATCAACATAACTTCTAGCTGAAGGGTTATCTATTTGTTCGTAGGTTGTTCCACTTTGAGACGATCTTTCCACCACAAAACCGGTAATATCTGTTTGAGAGTAATTCCAAGATACTGTTATGGTAGAAGTACTAGGAGAAGCAGAAACACCTGTTGGGGCAGCCGGCACAGTTGGAGAAGCTCCATCGTAGGAGTTTCCTGATAAAGTTTCGCCACATATTCCTTCGGTAGCTACTTTATAATAATAAGATATAGTTCTTTGTGGTGCATTTTCTTCATAAGAACGTTCACCACCATCAACTGTGCTTACTAAACTAAATGTTCCTGTTGGACTATTTGCTCTGTAAACTTTAAAACTAATTGGATTATTATTATAATAACTCCAGTTAATTGCAATTTTACCATCACATCTATAGTCGGAAGCTGTTATACCTGAAGGAGCGCTTACAGCAGGTCTTTTAGACCCCTGAGAAGGATTTGACTGAATAGTAGTAATTGCAGCGGGTGAGCTACTTGGGGTATGGATAGCCCTAACCGTATAATTATGATTGCCTGAACCTGAACTATAATCATCATATGTATTTGCTGTGGCACCAATGGTGGCAACAATTTGATTATTTCTATAAACTTGTTGACTAAATCCGCAAGGAAAACTATTAGGTAAAGTCCAATCTAATTTTACTCTATCGCAATAAACCCCATCTGAACTAAACAAACCTGCAGGTGGAGTTAATATTGGAAGTAAAACAATTTTATCTGTTCTTGCCCAATTGAAACCTGCAAAACTACCTTCGGTTGCTACAGTATAAATAGGATTACCTGGATTTACAATATCTGCCGGGGGGTTATTCCATATAAACTCCATGGTATGGTCATTACCATTATTATTAAAAAATCCTAAGTTAAAGGAAGCACCAGCTGAAGCAGCATACCAGAATGTATTGCCCATATCAGAAAAAGTATTGCCTCCATTTGATGAGTTTTGTAAATCTAAGATTTTTACATAGCCCCCACTATTATTTTTATAATAGAGATCTAGGTTAGAAATTACCCCAGAACCTTCTCTTAAAAAAAGTAATTTAATGGTAATCTTTCCAGTACAATTTTGGTAAATAGTTGTTACGTCTGTATTTCCATTGTAAATAACACCTTGCGCAACTACGTTTTGAAGTTTTAAAAATAACACTAAAACCAAAACTAACTTCCCTATCAATTTAAGAGAAAAAACGGTAAGTAAATTTTTATTCATAATTAATTATAAATTTTTGGTAAAGTTATTTTTGTTCTGACGCTAAACAAATTAAAATTGATACAGAAATTCAACGCAAATTTTGAAACAAAACCAACAAATACGAAGAAAAAACTATTATAGTTAATTTAATACAAATTTAAAAAAGAAGGTGATTAGGAAAAATTTAGTGTTGTAAAACTTTTTTTTATGTAATGCCACAACTTATAAACAAAATCATCAACTCAAATATAGATACAACCACTTAACCCAAAACTATGATTTTATTTAAGATTATAAAACTTTGTTTATGATTGATTCTTAAATTCTTTTTGACCGTTTTTTATTTTAGCAGTTAACTCAAATGAGCGTTTTATGCGTGTCTCAATGTTTTTGGCTGAAGTGATGTAATGCATCAAACTTCGTTTATAGCCTGTGGTGAACGAACTAAATATAACAGCAGCCTCTTTATCTAAAAGCAAAGCTTCTTTAAATTCTTCAAGTATTTCAAGTAATTCGGAATCTACCAATTGAAATGATACTTGAACCAAATCGCCTTCTTTAATTTTAGCCTCTCTGCGCAATTGGCTTCCAATCATTAAATATTTAGGACCTTCTTTCAAATTTAAAATAGCCAAGTTAAAAGGGGTAACGCTATTTATTTTGCCTGCTACCCTAACTCTTCCTTTTTAGGGTAAATGCTCCAGAAATTCGCAAGGTAAAAACAAAGCAGTGTATGATAAATTTGTAGGAAGCTTTTCAAGTTTAGTAGTAAAGGAAAAATCAGTCATTTTAAACTTTTGATAAAAAAGGTTTAACCCAAGTGTAAGCCACTATTCCAATTAAATAAGCTACTCCAAACCCAGTTGCTATATTTGAGTTAACAAAATGGAATATTAAAGAAATCGCTGCCAATGCTGCTAAAATATAACAGTAATATAAAAATCGAGGTGTTTTCTCGTGCTCTTCCGAATCGTAATAATTAGAGAAAGGAATAATTAATGTAAATGACACAAAAGACAAGTAAAACAAAGCAGTACTTTCGGTAAATGCACCACCCGCCAAAAATAAAATTCCTAAAACTAAGCCTGTACTAACAATATTTACAGCCTTGTCTTCGTCTTTAGTTAAAAGGTATTTTCCAAACTGGTCAAACTTTAAAATTAAATTGGAAATTGGATTGATTATCCAACTTAAATAAATCAAAAAGAACAACACCAAAAAAAGCAAGAAAAATATAGGAGAAATGGCTGTTAACAATTTTAAAAATCGTGAAAAAACAAAAATTCCAACCCCAATTCCCCAACCAATATTTCCCTTATGGTTGTTTATCCAAAACGAATACCTGAGTACCAAACTATATAAAAAATTGCTTCCCTTAATGGCATTAACCATACCAACCCTAGCATTATTAGAGTTAGGATCAAGTCGCAATGCTTCCGCAAAATGTTTTTGTGCTTCTTTGTAATCTTTAGTTTCTAATTTGCTCCACCCAATGGTACTATGCGAGTAGGCATTATCAGGGTCAGCCGCCAAAACTTCATTCACGTGAGTTAAAATTTCCTCTTTCCTGTTCAATTTAGTTAAAGCCCTAATTCTATGATTCAATGCTTGTGTGTTTTCAGGGTCAATAGCCAAAGCCTCACTAGTAACTTCTAAAGCTTTTTCCCATTCTTTTTCATCAATATATAATGCTGCTTTGTAAGCAAAATAATCAGCATCCCACGGTTCAATATTTATGGCTATATCAATGTTTTTAAATGCCAAAGGATAATTATCCATAGCACCATAATTAATTGCCAAATAATAAAAACCTAAATCAGATTCTGGATTAATACCAATTATTTTTTCGGCCAATGCTAACGATTCTTTATTGTTTCCTAAATCGTAATAACACCCGCAAAGCATTAGTAAAACATACAAATTTTCAGGTTCATAAACCAAGGCTTCATGCAGCTCTTTTATGGCTTCCTTTTTCCTATTTAAATCAATGAGTATTCGCGCCCTGTCAATGAATTTTTCTATATCCATTTACTTTTTAAGGTTTAAATATTTCAAAATATCATCGTATTGGCCACCATCGTTTGAATACAAAGCATAATTTTTTGCACTACTAAACCATTCTTTGGTAGGCGATTTAACCAACGAAACTGCCTTTTTCAAATCGGAAGTATTTATTGGAATAACCCTATTTTGTTTAATTGATTCTGGTATTTTGCTTTCAATGGCCACATCAACCAATGCTTTCATATCAGCTCCTGTAAACTCTTCAGTACTTTTAACAATTGACTTAATATCAATTTGTTCTGTAGGCTTATCTTTTAAATAAATATTTAAAATTTCCTCACGAGCAGTAACATCGGGTGGCGATACAAAAATAATTCTATCAAACCTTCCTGAACGCCTAAAAGCTGAATCTACATACCAAGGACTATTGGTAGCAGCCATAATCAAAACGCCTTCGTTCGAATGTTTTACACCATCCATTTCTTCTAAAAACTGATTGATTAAAAACCTTGAACTATTGCTGCGCATATCGGAACGACTAGCACCCATGGCGTCTACTTCATCAAAAAACAATACGCATGGAGTTGAATTTCGGGCTTTTTGAAACAAAGAATGTAAATTCTTTTCACTATTGCCTTGCCACATGTCTAACACATCGCTTATGCCTACCGAAATAAAGTTTGCCTTGATTTCGCCTGCTGTAGCTCGCGCAATATGCGTTTTACCACATCCAGGAGGACCATAAAGCAAAATACCACCACCAATTTTTTTACCAAATGCTTTGTAAATTTCAGGATTATTAAGCGGATGAATAACCTTTAAGGCAATCTCCTCTTTTACTTTATCCATTCCGCCTACATCGCTAAAATTAATTTTTGGTTTTTCAATATCGGCAAAAAAGTTATCATCATTTTCGTTCAAATCATCGGCTAAGTTAGCTACAGCCATGCCACTTTCGCGTAGTTTTTGATTTACCTGAAGTTCAAAATCTTCATCCTCAAAATCATCATTTAAACTACTGGCTATATCGTACGAAAGTTTGGCTTGTTTATAATCGCCCTTTAAAAAACTTGCTTTAGCAAAATAATAGTTGGCCTCCGCATGGTCGGGTTCTTGTTTTAATATTTCATCTAATAAAATATGAGCCGCTTCTACTTTATGTAATTGATAAAAACATTTAGCCAAACCCGTTTTTATATCTGCACCCGAATCAATATCAAGCAAGGTTTTATACTCACTTTCAGCTTCTTGGTAACGAGTTAAATTAAACAAAGCTTCTGCTAACATTTTACGCAAAACGGTATTATTTGGCGAAAACTGCAATGCCTGTTTTAAATTATTTATTTGTTCATCAGTCATAAAAAAAATTTATGTTAAATAAAATTAACTTTTCAAGTATATCAATACAAATTGATTTAAACAAAGTTGAATATTTTTAAAAACAATTCATTCAAGAAATAAACTCCTAATTTTAAGCTATAAGTAAATAAATAGTTACATTTGAAATAAAAAATTATGAAAAAGCCCCATTCATTTAAATATTTAATTTTATTCTCTATTTTACTAAATAGTTTAAGTGGTTTTGCTCAAAAAACTGAACCAATAAAACATAAACACGCCTTAGGAGCTGGGGCTGGTTTCACCACTGGTTATGGCCTTTCATACAGGTATACACCCAATAAATTTGGAGTACAAGTAAATTTTGCTCCATATAAATCAGAATCAATAACTAGGTTTAGTACGGGGTTAACATTTTTATACAACTTACTAGAAACTGAAGCTACTTCTTTATACTTATACCAAGCCAATCATTATTACAGCAACAGTAATACAGCAGCATATAACCAAGTTAATGGCCTATACGATAAAAAAGAAGAGGAAGCTTTTTTTAACAATGGACTAGGCTTTGGCTTTGAAGTAATTATTGTAAAAAATATTGGCTTTAACTTAATGACTGGTTATGCTTTATACCAAAACGCAAAAAACTATAATGTAACTGGCGAAGCTGCAATATATTTTAAGTTTTAAGGGGAAATATAAACTCGAGAAAGAGCCATATTAGAAATAACTAATATGGCTCTTTTTTTATCAATTTTAAATGGCAAAATCGGTATTCCAATAAGAACAAATAACTCTTTAATAATCAAGATTCCAAACAATTCTTCCGTTTACCAAAATCTAACCTAATTTCAAAACAATTTTTCCAAACTGTTTGCCTTGACTCATTTTTTCAATGGCTGTTTGAGCTTGTGCTAAATCAAAAACTTCATCTACAACTGGAATAATTTTATGTTCATTGATAAAAGCTAACATTTCAGCAAACTCTTCATCATTTCCCATAGTTGAACCTAAAATATCTAGTTGTTTCCAAAATATTTTAGCTGGAACACCACTGTTAAATGCGCCTAAAGTTGCGCCATACATGGCTATTCGGCCAGCGGGTTTTGCTAAATCAACTAATTTGGCGAAAGTATCACCACCGCTGCTATCAACAATGGCTTCAAATCCACCACACATGGCTTTTAGTTCTTTATCCCAATTTTGGTTTTTATAATTTACACCGCCTTTTGCGCCTAAGGCAATGGCTTTTGCTATTTTTTCATCATCGCCACTGGTTACAAATACATTGCAGCCTGCAGCAACAGCAAACTGAACACAGAACAAAGCTACGCCTCCACCAATTCCAGTAATTAACACATTTTCGCCTGCTTTGGCAGCAGCACGTTTCATGGTGGCTCTAAAACCTGTAAGACCACCTAATGGAAATGCAGCCGCTTGTTCAAAACTTAAATGAGTTGGTTTTGCATGCAATAATTTAGCATCTACTTTTACATATTCAGCAAAAGTTCCATCGTTTGGAGTACCCAGTATTATATAGTCTTTAGCTTGTACTCGTGGGTTATTTCCCCAATTTAAACTTGGGTTAATTATTACTTCTTTATTTAACCAATCAGTATTTACATTGGCACCAATTTTAGCAACTATTCCACTTCCATCACTTCCTAAAATAATTGGAAAACGAATGCCAGCATATTGCCCTTTCTGAATCCATAAATCGCGGTGATTAAAGGCCGCGGCATGTATTTTTACCAATACTTCATTATCAGAAATACTTGGAGTTTCAACTTCTTTTACAGCTAATTTTTGGTTTAATTCTTCTAAAACTATCGCGCGCATTTTTTATGTTTAATTGTTTTTTATGCCACAGATTCACAAATTATCACAAATAAAATTGCATGATGAATTATTTAATAATTAAATCTGTGAATCTGTGGCTTCTTTTTATTTTTTTAAAAGTGAATAGCAACCGCAGTTGCAATTTTTTGAGCAGGTAAATTTTCCATACAGCTAACGCCATCCAAGCATGAGCCGCGGTAAAAGCATTTGCAAGTTTTGTCTGGCATTACTATTTCGCCTTTGCCAAACAAATCAAATTCATGTGGATTGAAAATATTATTCATCAACACAATTTGTTTTCCTAACGCTAATGTAATATGCATTCCCATCGTAACTTGGGTAATGATTAAATGGCACTGATTTACCAAATTGATAAACTCAAACAGGCTAAAATACCCTAAATACAATGCTCCTGAACGAGCTTGAATTTCTTTATTACGCTCATGTTCTGCTTCACCTCCTAATAATAAAATTTCAGCATCTGGATGTTGAGTTTTTAAAACCGCAACTAGCTCTACCCATTTATCAATAGTCCACAAACGAGTAGTCCAACGGCCACCGCAACCTGTGTTCATTCCAATAATTTTTTTGCCAGTTGGCAAATTCCAAACATAACCTTTATCGTCATGTTTATCCATTAAGTAAGGTTCGCCTTGGTGCGTAAATCCGCAAATTTCAAAAATTTCTTGTAAGTAACTTTTAGTATTTGCTTGGCTCACATCATCGAACATGCCAGTGCTAAATTTATGAATTGCCAACTCATTAGCAGGTTGAATTTCGTTGTCTTTTAAAATATAACCGTACTTTTCTTTGGCCTCAATCACTTTTAGCAAAGCACCTGCTTCTTTTTCTTTGTCTAAATTGATGACAATATCCCAACTACTGTGTTGCGCATACATAATGGAGTTAATATCCCATTTTAAAATTTCATCTATTTGACTCGATGGCAAAATATCGGGCGTCCAAGTAAGCCACGTAATTTTGCAGTTTGGATAAAGTGCTTTATATTTTACCACCAAAGGAGTGGTACGAATTACATCGCCAATGGCGCCTAATTTTATAATTAAAATGCGTTTTGAAACTGGTGTAAAACTTGGGCAATCGTTGCAATGATAACCATTTTGCTTATGAGGTTTACACGGAATATGACCTTTAAAATGAAGGCAATTAGGTTTGAAAGTAGTAGCTATATCTGTCATTATTTATGGGTAAATAAAGGTATTAACCTTCTATTTGGATTCTTAAAATTTGTATAAAGGCAAACGTAACAGAATTTAACTAATTGACAAAATTGAAATAACAGTTATTTGAGAAAAAATTTCGTTTTACTAAAGTTGGGAGTAGTTCTAAAGATTATCCGTCTGACGCCTTGCCTTGCAAAGCCTTTGCGCAATCGTCTGACGGAAGCTGGGAGTAGTTCTGCATTTTATCCGTCTGACGCCTTGCCTTGAAGAGCCTTTGCGCAATCGTCTGACGGAAGTTGGGGGAAGTTTATTCAGGTAGATTTAAATAAATATAATTAGGTTTGTACCTTATTTTAAAATCATTGATGAAAATACTAGTTACTGGCGCTAGTGGCCAATTTGGAACTGCTACTATCCATTTTTTATTAAATAAAATACCGGCAAATGATATAATTGCGCTTGTAAAAGATGAACAAAAAGCAACCGATTTACGTACAAAGGGAATTGAAATAAAAGTGGGTAATTATGATGATTATGCCTCTTTAATAAATGCCATGAAAGGAGTAGATAAAGTTTTATTGATTTCTGGAAATGAAATGACCAAAAGACAAAAACAACATAATAATGTTATAAATGCTGCTAAGGAATGTGGCGTAAAGCATTTGGTTTACACTAGTTTTTTAAGAAAAAATGAGACCAAAACATCGCCCTTAGGTGCATTTTCAAAATCGCATATTGAAACAGAAAAAGCAATTATTGAAAGTGGCATTACTTACACCATCATGTTAAATAGTTTGTATGCCGATATTTTGCCTATGTTTTTTGGGCCACAAGTTTTAGAAGCTGGTATTTTTTTACCAACCGAAGATGGAATGGCGGCTTATGCCACCAAAAGCAATATGGCAGAAGCTGCGGCCAATATTTTAACAGGCATTGGACATGAAAACAAAAAGTACATCATAGCCAATACTGAAAATTACAGCATGGACGATGCAGCTGAAATACTGAGCGAAATAAAAGGCGAAGAAGTAGAATATGCTAGTCCAACCAATAAAGATTATGTAGAAGCACTGGTAAATGCAGGATTTCCGCAGCAAATGGCAAATAGCTTAGTAGGATTTTGCGAAGCAATAAAACAAGGTGAATTTGAAACGGAAACAACAGATTTGGAGGTTTTATTAGGCCGTAAACCTACTTCGTTGAACGAATATTTTGAAACAATATATAGTAAATAAATAAGAGTCTAAATATTTTACGATGAATATTTTAAATAAAATAGTGATAATTTTTATCCTAATTGGAAATGGTTTAATAACTTTTGCTCAAAAAAATAAAAACAATAAAGAAATAAAAGTAAATATGGATACGGTAAAAATGAAAATAGAAATATGGAGCGATGTAATGTGCCCCTTTTGTTATATTGGTAAACGAAAATTTGAAAATGCGTTGGCTAAATTTTCCGATAAAAACTACATCGAAGTAGAATGGAAAAGTTTTGAATTGAACCCAAGTTTAAAAACAGATACTACCAAAACCCTGGCTAAATATTTAGCTGAGCAAAAAAGGCTACCAATGGAACAAGTAAATCAAATGATAAACCATGCAAGCAATATGGCTAAGCAAGTTGGTTTAGATTATAAGTTAGAAACAGCGATAGTAGCTAATTCATTTAATGCACATAGGTTTTCACATTATGCAAAAAGCAAAGGCAAACAGTTAGAAGCTGAAGAAGTATTATTTAAAGCCTATTTTATACTTAATAAAAATACAGATGATACAGCGATATTAATGGAATTAGGAACCGAAATTGGTTTAAATGCCAATGAACTAAAAGTAGTTTTGGAATCAAATCAATTTGCAAATGAGGTAAGAGCAGATGAAAACGAGGCGGTGAATCTTGGAATTCAAGGCGTTCCATTTTTTGTATTTAACAGAAAATCGGCTGTATCTGGCGCACAAGATGAAAGTGTTTTTTTAAATGCGTTACAAAAAAATTATGCTGAATTTAGAAAAAACAACCCAATTCAAAAGTTTGATATAATTGAAGGTGCAGTTTGCAAACCCGATGGAAATTGCGAGTAATTAGATAAAAGTATACATTTGAGATTTACCTATTATGTTTTATTTAAAATTTTTACTCTTAATTTTAACTATTAGTTCATGTTGTGGCCTTGGTGGAGGTGATGGCTATTATATTGATGTATATTATGATAGAGAAATAAAAGTTTCAGACACTACCAACAGAATCAAAAAAATAAGTTATCAGTTTACCGATAAGGTTTTTTATCCGAATGATACAAGTGCTGAATTAATTATATCGGAAAATGGTAAAACAATTTTATTTGTGGAAACAATAGGAAACATCGATACAATCGAATTAAATGTGGCTACTTCCCATAAATATTATGATAATAATTGTGAGCCAAATGGATTGTACAAAACCACAGATTTAACTCCTAAAATTTTATTTCATACATTCAAAAATGTGGCATTGGTTTCTAAAACAAGAACCGATGCTCAAAATACTCGTTCTAATAGTTACACTACCGATATATTGATTATAACGCCTTAAATGAAAATTATTATAATAACAATTTTTTCATGCTTCTACGTAATGGTATCAAATGGTCAAAACATGAAAGAGAACACATATTTTATTGGTTACCAGCGAAGACTGATTGATATAGCACCTTCTGAAATATCGTTTATTAATATAAACCCCAAAAAGAACTCTTTTTCAATAAGAATAGGTTATGGGAAAGGAGAAAAATATAATTTATTGTCTGAAGATTCATTTGTTAATTATTCAGGAGCATTACGTTATAATAATTCAACTAAAATAACTAATAACTTTGAAGCATTTTTTATTAAGCCAGGGTATATTTTTAAATATAAAGTAAAAAGAAAAAGGATCAGTTTCCATGGGGTGAATTTAAATTTAACTTATAGTAATGATCAATTAACCGTACTTTCAATTGATAAATTATTTGGAGAAATTAACACAACACATAAAAAAATAAACTTTTACTCGTCCATTGAGTATGAAAAATGCCACTTAATTAATCTATTTCCAAAATTAATATTTGGCTTTAATTACATACTTGGAATAAAAATTATTAACCCTACTCCATTTGATAAATTAATTTCCGGAATAGACAAGGCATCATCTTACACTCCATCACAAGGTTTTGGAAATTTTCTTTATGTTAATGCTTCAATAAGCTTAATATATAAATTATAAAAAGTGAGGAATTATTCTCAAGCATCCAATCCAGAATGCGAGTAATTAAGCAATTCAAATTCCTGTTATTAACTGAATCAAGGGGTAAAAACCAATCCAAAAAGGTGCAAACGCATCATTAAATTCAAATTTAAATTGGACCAATTTCAGTGTAATAATCTGACTATTAATATTTAAAAGGCGCAACCATGCTTTACAAATACAAAGTTGTTGTTTTAGTACATAAAGCCTATTTTCGCACGATTTTTAAAAAAGAGATAAACAATACAAAATTTAATTTATGCAGAGTGTAATTTACGCAATTCCCGCCTTGGGTGTGGTTGGCCTAATTGTAATGGCCGTTAAGAGTGCTTGGGTAAACAAGCAAGATGCTGGTGACAAAAACATGCAAGAATTGGCAGGTTATATTGCCGATGGTGCCATGGCATTTTTAAAAGCTGAATGGAAAGTATTAAGTATTTTCGTGGTATTTGCTGCGGCTTTATTGGCTTATTCAGGAACAATTCACGAAATTAATGGAAAAGAAATTCACGGAAGTTGGATTATTTCTATTGCTTTTATTATAGGTGCAGTATTTTCAGCAACTGCTGGTTATATTGGAATGAAAGTAGCTACAAAAGCTAATGTTAGAACTACACAAGCTGCTCGCACAAGTTTAAAACAAGCTTTAAAAGTTTCGTTTACTGGTGGAACGGTAATGGGTTTAGGTGTGGCTGGTTTAGCAATATTAGGATTAGGTGGTTTATTCATTGTATTCCTAAATATTTTTGCCGACTTAGGTACAAACACTGTTAAAACTGCTATTGAAGTATTAACAGGTTTTTCTTTAGGTGCTGAATCTATTGCTTTATTTGCCCGTGTTGGTGGTGGTATTTATACCAAAGCTGCTGACGTTGGAGCCGATTTAGTTGGAAAAGTTGAAGCTGGAATTCCAGAAGATGATGTTAGAAATCCTGCTACTATTGCCGACAACGTTGGTGATAACGTAGGTGACGTGGCTGGTATGGGTGCCGATTTATTTGGTTCTTATGTTGCAACTATTTTAGCAACTATGGTTTTAGGACAAGAGGTTGTTGTTGCTGATAATTTTGGTGGCATGTCGCCAATATTATTACCAATGGTAATTTGTGGTTTAGGTATATTATTCTCAATCGTTGGAACTTGGTTTGTTACCATTAAAGACGATAAGTCGAATGTTCAAAGTGCTTTAAATTTAGGAAATTGGGCTTCAATGGCTTTAACTGTTGTGGCTTCTTATTTTATAGTAAATTGGATGTTACCTGAAGGAACTATTTCATTACGTGGTGTTGAATTTACAAGAAATGGTGTATTTGCTGCTATTTTAGTTGGAACTGCAGTTGGTGCAATTATGAGTATAGTTACTGAATATTATACTGCAATGGGTAAAGGCCCTGTTAATTCAATCATTCAACAATCTGCAACAGGACATGCTACTAATATTATTGGTGGATTATCAGTTGGTATGAAATCAACAGTTATTCCAATATTAACTTTAGCTGCTGGTATTATGGGTTCATATCATTTTGCTGGTTTATACGGTGTGGCAATTGCTGCTGCTGGTATGATGGCAACTACTGCTATGCAATTAGCCATTGACGCTTTTGGACCAATAGCAGATAATGCTGGTGGTATTGCTGAAATGAGTCAATTACCTCCTGAAGTTCGTGAACGTACTGATAATTTAGATGCAGTTGGAAATACAACCGCAGCCACAGGAAAAGGATTTGCAATTGCTTCTGCTGCTTTAACTTCATTAGCGTTATTTGCAGCCTTTGTTGGTGTTGCAGGTATTGATGCAATTGATATATATAAAGCTCCAGTTTTAGCCGCATTATTTGTTGGAGGTATGATACCATTTATTTTCTCAGCATTATGTATTCAAGCAGTTGGAAAAGCTGCTATGGACATGGTTCAAGAAGTTCGCAGACAGTTCCGCGAAATTCCAGGAATTATGGAATATAAAGCAAAACCTGAATACGAAAAATGTGTAGCTATTTCAACCGAAGCTTCTATTAGAGAAATGATGTTGCCTGGTGCAATTGCTTTACTAACTCCACTTATAGTTGGATTTGGTTTTAAAGGAATGTTTGCTGATGCTAGTTCTGCAGAAATGCTTGGTGGTTTATTAGCTGGTGTTACTGTAAGTGGTGTGTTAATGGGAATTTTCCAAAGTAACGCAGGTGGTGCTTGGGATAACGCTAAAAAATCGTTTGAAAAAGGAGTGTTAATTAATGGCGAAATGTTCTACAAAAAATCGGAGCCACATAAAGCTTCAGTTACAGGTGATACAGTTGGAGATCCTTTCAAAGATACTTCGGGTCCATCTATGAATATTTTGATTAAATTGATGTCAATCGTTTCTTTAGTAATTGCTCCTTATATTGCAGTTCAAGGTGGTTTAAAAGCTGATAAAATGGGAATGATGCATAGCGAGAAAATGGAATGTTGCGCTATGGATTCAATGGACATGGACCATTGCGATATGATGGGTAATTGCGATATGGAAAAATGCATGACCATGACCAAAGAAGAGTGCGCTGCTTATTGCGATAGTATGAAATGTTCACCTGAGCAAAAAGCTATTTGCCAAAGCATGTATGGTACTGATGGTAAATTTGACATGGCTAAATGCAAAGCAATGTGTGAAAAAGAAAGTGGTTGTATGAAAGGTTGCGATAAAGGTTGCAAAACAGCCGAAGAGTGCATGAAAAGCTGTGATAAAGCTTGTGTAGCTGCTCACAAAGAAGGTAAAGCTTGCTGCGCTGAAGGTGAAAAAGAAGACCATAAACACTAAAAATAATTAGATAAACATATTATAATAAACAAAAAAACACGCTCTCGGGCGTGTTTTTTTATGGGGAAATTTTGCTTACAGCTTGGTGTTCTCACCAATCGTTCTAACTGTTCTGTGAAAACACAAAAGATTATCAAAATAAAAGTTTCAGAGGAACGACCATATGGTAACCACCTGTGAAATTGGTGGTATTGTGATAAAAGAAAAGAAAAAAAAATACATCACACCGATAAACATAATACTAATTTATTATTGATATTCATGAGAAGCTTTTATCAACACAGGATTAAATCGCTACTCCCAAAATCGTTAGAACTGCGTTTAATAATTGTTTGTTAGCTTATTTTTTATGATTTTATATTTACTGTTCTACAGGTAAGTAAACAGAAAAAGTAGCCCCTTCTCCCTCTACACCATGTGCATCAATATAACCACCATGAAGCTCAGCTATTTTTTTGCAGATAGATAAGCCAATGCCAGTACCCATAAATTCTGTTTGACTGTGTAATCGTTGAAATATCTTAAATACCTTTTCTTCATAGACTGCATCAAACCCTATTCCATTGTCTTTTACAATAATTTTATAAAAATTTTGCGATGCAAAATTAATTCTTTCACTAGTCACCGTTTCACCTGAAATACTTATTACAGGCGTTACTTCTGGCCTAATAAACTTGATAGAATTACTAATTAGGTTTAAAAATAATTGCCTTAATTGAAATGGTATGCCAAACACCGTTGGTAAATTATGAAGCTGTATAGTAATATTATTTTCTTCTATATTTTCCTTTAAATCTAACAAAATACCTTCAATAATTTCATTTAAGTCTACAGAATCGAGCTTTTTTTCTTCGTTCATTACTTTGGAATAGATAAGCAAATCATCAATTAATACTTGCATTTTACTGGCAGATTTTTGCATCCGCATGATATTTTCTTTAACCGAATCAGGTATTTTTGCACCATCTTTTTCAAGAATAATAGATCCATATACTTGAATTTTCCTCAGAGGTTCTTTAAGGTCGTGTGTACTAATCCAATTCATATTTGCCAGTTCATCATTTGCCTTTTGCAATTTTTGATTAAGGGTTAAATATTTTTCTTCCTCTGCCTTTAAATCGGCTAAATACAATTGTCGTTGTATAGCTGCTGAAATTGCCTCCGCTTCCTTCAATTCCGGGGTTTTCCATTCTTCGCTGGTAAGTTTTACGGCTTGTTTCCAAATTCCAAATGACTTTCGGGGAGAAAGCACTAAATTTTCTTCATTCTTATTTACTGCTTTTGATGGATCGCCTGCCCATTTAATATTCTTTTCCACTTCACCCCTCGTCCATACTATACAATTTTTATTGTTGTCACTTAATGGCAAATACACCACACCAGCAATGCTATTTGAAATTTGTGTTGCACCAGCATAGTGTTGGTGCAATTGATGCGTATTGAAACTCTGAGACCCTTTTTCTAATTTTAGCCAGTTAATTAAATCATCCATTTCCTGCTCACTAGGTAAATTGCCTTCAGTAAAATATTCTTCATTATAATGCAACATTACCCCATCTGCATTTATTAAATCTTTAAGTTTTGAAAGAATACTTTTGTGCGTAAGTGTGTACGGGTTATTTATCAATAAATTTTGCAAATCAACTGTTTTTTTACTGGTATTTTTAGTAATTTTATACTCATCTGCTGCCTGTCGTACATCTATTTGCGATGAAAGAAATATGCCTTGTAAATGGGCTGCAAGCCTAGTATAATATGGAATATTCTTGGCACTGGTATGATGGCAAGAAATTAAACCCCATAATTTTTGATGATGAATTATTGAAATTACAAAAGTGGCACCCACTTCCATATTCTTACAATATTGCAAGTGAATGGGGGAAACGCTCCGTAAATTTGACAAACTCAAATCAAGATTACTATTTTTATTTGTCTCGTCACTAATAGTAAATACGGGAACAGGTGAATAGCTGACATCTACTACCATTCTTACCAAATTACGCAAATAAAGCTCTCTTGCCTGTGCAGGAATATCGGTATGTGGGTAGTGCAAATGTAGAAAAGGCTCTAGTTCTTCTATTTTACTTTCGGCAAACACTTCTCCATTACACTCTTTGTCAAAACGGTAAATCATTACCCTATCATAGCCTGTAATACTTCGGGTTTCATCTGCAATATCCTGGCAAAGACTTTGAAGATTGTCTGCACGTTCGGTTTGATAGGCAAATCGTTTCATTTGAATTAAAAGATCGGGCAAATCCATTTTAGCTTCAGCAAAAAGCTCAAACTCAAGTATAATTACTTCATCGCTTTTATGTGCTGTTACATGAAAAGTTTTTTCATTAAAGTTTATGATAAAAGGTCGCAATAAATCAGCCGAAAATTCTTTAAACTGTTGTTCTATATTTTCAACATCAGCCTTACTAAAAATTGTTTCCAATTTTTTGCCAAGCAGTTCAATATGCGTTTTGTTCAAAAAGTCGACACAGTTTTCACTACAGAAAGCCACAGTATAATCACGTTCCGTTACAGCAAGTAAAAAACCGTGTGGTTGAATAGTGCCAGGTATATGAATGGCTTCACTTTCGCAGTTAAGTATGGTTGCTGTAGAATCATTTACAATACTTTTAATTTTCATATGCTATCATTTTTTTCGTTGTTGTTGCTAAGTAAGCCATCTATTATTTTAAAGGTAGTAATGGCACCCATAATTATTTGTTCCTCCTGCTGCGTTGATTGTGGCAAAGCAGTAAGCTGCTGTAAAAATTCTTTCCACATGCCACCAGTTTTTTGTTGGTAGCCCGAAAAATAGGTAATACTTACAAAGCCGGTAGGCATGGCTTTTTGTAAATGTTTTACAATTATTTGCCCACCAAGTGTTGAGCCTTCCAATACATATAATGCACCTGCTGCCATATAAACATCAGTATATGTATTGCTAAAAAATGCTTCATCAAGTAGTGTACCTTTATCAATAGCAATGTCGAGTGCTTTTAAATCTTCTTCAATAAATAGGGCCTTTTTTCTATCGTTAATATTCAAAAAATGATTGAATAAGGCGGGATAAACAAATTGCTCAAAACCCTTTACAAAGCTGTATAATTGGATTAGATAGCTACAATAGATAGCTTCATTAACGTTATTGCTTAATAATGCTTGCGATAAATTATTTAGTTCAAGCTGCTTATGGCAGTCAGCTGTAGAGGCTCTTAAATTTTGGATAAACATGTTGTAATGATTTAATGATTAAGATTTATTTTAGTGTATCCCAATCCATTTGTAAACATTTAGATAGCGTATCCTTTAATATGTTAAAACTATTTGGTTTTTGTAAACATAAATCTGCTCCCATTTTATACAGCTCTTTTTTTTTCTCAGGGTTGCACGATGTGGAAAGAATAACCGTTTTAATATGCTTCCATTTTACTGACTTTTTTATTTCCTGCAAACATTCTATACCATTTTTAAACGGCATGTTTAAATCTAGGAAAATAAAATCCGGAAGTTCGTTTTCGATTTCAAGAAGCGTCACCAGCTCGTTCCCGTTTTTAGTTGCAACAATTTTTATCTGGTGAAATCTCTGCAATTACATCCGTGAAAAATTCGATATTATCATCATAATCCTCGGCTAAAATCAGGTTTGTGATCATTTTTTGCTTTTATTAAAAGTTCTACTTTAGCAACTAAATTACTACTTTAATCTTTCTCTTCTTAACCCAATAAATTCATCACATTTTTTAGGTTATTTACATTTAAAGGTTTTTCCAAAAAAGCCGC
>JBGSBN010000040.1:0-20047 GCA_041730515.1 Methylacidiphilales bacterium
TTTTCTGACAATTATTTATAACAACCCTGTTTAGGATTTAATGCACACACTAAATCGTCATTCCCGCGAACGCGGGAATCCATAATGCATAAATGAAACAACCAGCAACTTATATCCTAGCCAGCAAGCCCAATGGAACACTTTACCTTGGTGTCACTAGCAATCTAATTCATCCAACTTGTATTCCTGTTTCGGGCGATCATCAATCAAAATTAACTTTGATGAGTGAGTCGTTGCGTAACGATGGTCGTATTTGGGTTCCAAAACGCAAAGAAGATGCAGCTGCTATACGTGAAGGAAAATTAAATCCTAACGATTTAAAAGAAGATGATAGAGATTATTATTTAGAAAGACGTTACCCTGCATTTGGTAATCTTGTACCTCGCGATGTGGCTTCTCGTGCTGCTAAAGAACGTTGTGATGCTGGTTATGGTGTAAATAAAACTGGTGAAGCTGTTTACTTAGATTTTGCTTTTAACATGAAGTACAAATATGGTAAACAAGTAGCCACAGTAAAACACATTACCAACCCAACAGAAGAGCAATTAACTCAATTTGGTCACGAAGTAATTAAAGAAAAATATGGTAACTTGTTTGACATGTACAAACAAATTACTGGTGTTAATCCATACGAAAATCCAATGATGATTTACCCTGCTGTACATTATACCATGGGTGGCTTATGGGTTGATTATAACTTAATGACAACCGTTCCTGGTTTATATGCATTGGGAGAAGCTAATTTTTCTGACCATGGCGCAAACCGTTTGGGAGCTTCGGCTTTAATGCAAGGCTTAGCTGATGGATACTTTGTAATTCCTTATACCATTGGTGCTTATTTGGCAGACGAAATTAGTGTGAAAGCTATTTCAACAGACCATGAAGCCTTTGTAAATGCTGAAAAAGAAGTTAGTGATAGATTGAAGAAAATATTGGCTATTAATGGAACCAAACCAGTTGATTATTTCCACAAACGTTTAGGTAAAATAATGTGGGATAAATGTGGCATGGCTCGTAATGTAGAAGGACTAACTTGGGCTATTGCTGAAATTCAAAAAATTAGAGAAGAGTTTTGGAACGATGCTCGCGTTCCAGGAGATGCTGAAGAATTTAATCCTGAATTAGAAAAAGCTGGACGTGTAGCAGATTTTATTGAGTTAGGCGAATTAATGTGTAAAGATGCTTTAGAACGTAATGAAAGCTGTGGAGGTCACTTCCGCGAAGAATTCCAAACTGAAGAAGGTGAAGCTTTGCGCGATGATGAAAACTTTAAGAATGTTGCAGCTTGGCAGTATAATGATTTAGGAAACTGGACCAAACACAACGAAGACTTAATTTACGAAAACATTAAAATTGCACAACGTAGCTACAAATAATAGTCAATAAGTTAAAAGGTTAGCAGTTTATTTAGTTAAACTAACATCCATGTAATCAACCAATAAAATTAAATAATATGAGCGGAAATATGAATATCAACTTAAAAGTTTGGCGCCAAAAAAATGGTAAAAGTCAAGGAAAATTAGTTGATTACAAAGTAGAAGGTGTGTCGCCCGATATGTCATTCCTTGAAATGTTTGACGTATTAAACGATAGATTAGTAGGCGAAGGTAAAGATGAACCAATTGCTTTTGATCACGATTGTAGAGAAGGTATTTGTGGAATGTGTAGTATGTACATTAATGGCCGTCCGCATGGACCTAACCAAGGTGTAACTACTTGCCAATTGCACATGCGTAGTTTTAAAGATGGTGATACCATTGTGGTAGAACCTTGGAGAGCAGCAGCTTTTCCTGTTATAAAAGATTTAGCAGTTAATAGATCGGCTTTTGATAGAATTATAGCTTCAGGAGGTTTTATTTCGGTTAATACTGGAAATGCCCAAGATGCAAACAGTTTACCAATTTCGAAAGACAATGCAGACGAAGCATTTGCAGCAGCCGCATGTATTGGTTGCGGAGCCTGCGTAGCTGCCTGTAAAAACTCAAGCGCCATGCTATTTGTTTCGGCTAAAGTTTCTCAATTATCATTATTGCCGCAAGGCGACCCAGAAAGAAGTAGCCGTGTTTTAAATATGGTTGCTCAAATGGATACTGAAGGTTTTGGTGCTTGTACCAACACGGGTGCATGTTCGGCTGAATGCCCTAAAGAAATTTCATTAACTAATATTGCTCGCTTAAACCGTGAGTATTTTTCAGCTCAATTAGGTTCGGATAGAAGCTAATTGTTAAGCTAAACTTAAATAATAAATCCATTAACAGTAATTTTACAGTTAATGGATTTTTTATTTTTATTTTATGCAACAAAAAGCACTATTTTGCTGTCATTAAATTTATTAGTTTTAAACTATATAAAAACCGTGAGTAAAATCTATTTTAAAAAAAATATTATCCTAATTGCATTGTGCCTTCTGGCAGATTTTGCATTTGCCACGCATTACCGTGCAGGTGAAATTTTATTCAGGAAAATTGCACCGTTTAATTTTGAAATAACAGTTAATACTTACACTGACCAATTACAAATAGCTGCAGACCCAAGTACAACCTCGGTATTAATTGACTTTGGAGACTTTACTAGCGCTATTGTGAACCGTACTTCTTCTCAAATTTTAAGCACTGAAGTTGGGTATGGAATTAGGAAAAATACTTATATCACCACAAAAACTTACCGAGGAGGTAGTTCATTTACTGTAAGTATTTTTGATAGAAACAGGGTAGATGGTATTAGAAATATTAGTAGAGGAGCATCAATAAATATTCCATTTTGTGTTACAGCAGTTTTGGTAATTGATAATGGATTTACCAATCAATCTCCTGTATTGCTTTCAAGCCCAATAGATAGAGGTTGTTTAAATAGAGTATTTGTTCATAATCCAAGTGCATATGATGCTGATGGCGATAGCTTAGTTTATGAAATTAGGCCTCCAAAATTTGATGCAAATACTGACGTTCCTGGTTTTGAAATCCCTAGTTTTACCGATTCCTTTTCTATTAATCAAAGTACTGGCTTACTTACTTGGCAAAGACCAAATGAAATAGGAATTTACAATATAGTAATTAGGGTAAAAGAATACCGCAAAAATGGAAGAACAAAACCAATTTTGGTTGGTTATGTAGACAGAGATATGCAAATACGAATTACCAATTGCACAAACTTTCCTCCTGTAATTGCATCCTTATCTGACGAATGTGTGGTAGCTGGTAATTTAATTCAAAAAAATGTATCGGCTACAGATATAGATAATGCACAACTTGTTACTTTAACTGCATTTGGAGGACCATTTGTTCAAAAATTCAGTCCGGCTTTTACCTCGCCTAATACAGCAATTGGTAATCCAACTGGTTTTTTGTTTAACTGGCGCCCTGCTTGTACCTCCATTAGGGCAGATAGATTTCAGGCAGATTTTAAAGCTACTGATAATGGCTCTCCAATACCATTGATAGATTTAAAATCGTTTAAAATAAAGGTAATTGGGCCTGCTCCAAAAAATTTTACTGTAAATGCAGATAGCAATGGTTTTAAGCTTAATTGGTCACCCGATTCGTGTAACTTTGCTTTCGGATATCGAATTTATAGGCGTGTAGATAGTTCGTTTTGGAACCCAAGTGCTTGCCAAACGGGTGTTCCTCCTTCCACCGGTTTTGTATTAATAGATACAGTACAAGGAGTTAATAATACTACCTATTTTGATAATATTAATGGTAAAGGAATTTCGCCTTTAATCAATTACTGTTACAGAATTACCTCATTTTATTTAGCAAGAAACGATGAAGGGAAAATTGTAGATTTAGCTGAAAGTTCAGAAGGAATTGCAAGCAAAGAGGTTTGTGCAATTATATTACAAACCAAACCAATTATTACCAATGTAAGTGTATTAAACACAAGTGCTACTAATGGGAAAATTTTGGTTAAATGGCTTAAGCCACTACTGATAGATAGTGTAGAATTTGAACCACCTTATACAGTTCAAGTACAAAGAGCTGAGTATGGAAAATCAGATTTTGCAACAATTGGAACACCCAAAATTTATAATTTGTTTCACCAAATAGCAAACGATAGTTTAATTGACAGTTTAGTAAATACCCAAAACAAGCAATACAATTATCAAGTGTTATTTTATTGTACCAACAAAAATGGTAATCTAAGGTATGTAAACCAAAGTGTGGCTGCCAGTTCAGTATTTATAACGCCCTATAATTCAAATCGTTCTGTAACTATTAGTTTTAATTTTGATGTGCCATGGATCAATAATTCATACGAAGTATTTAGAAAAAATGGAACTACTTTTGAATCATTAGGAACCACTACCAATTTATTTTATAAAGATACCGGCTTAGTTAATGGCCAAACCTATTGTTATTATATCAAATCAGCCGGTAATTACAATACCAAATATCAGCTTGATACCTTATTCAATAATTCGCAAGAAACATGTGGCGTACCCATTGATACCATACCTCCGTGTGTGCCAAATTTAAGTTATATAAGTCCATGTAATCAATTTATTACAAACAATATTATATTAAATTGGTCTAATTCAATTAATTGCGACAAAGACGTGTTTCAATATAAAGTTTATTACCGCAAAACCGATAAATTAAATTGGACCTTATTGGCTACTACCAATGCAAATACCTTAACCTATACAGATACTAGTTCGTTTTTAAAATACAGTATTTCTGGCTGTTATGCTGTTACGGCAATCGATTCCACAGGTAATGAAAGTGATGTAAATGGAAATGCATTTTGTATAGAAAATTGCCCTTATTATGTGTTGCCAAATGTTTTTACTCCTAATAAAGATATCAATAATTTAAACGAAACTTTTAAACCATTTCCTTATCGTTTTATAGAAAAGATAGAACTTCAAATTTTTAATAGATGGGGAGATCCTGTTTTTGAAACAGAAAATATTGATATTAATTGGGATGGAAAAGATCAAAAATCGGGCAATGATTTAACAGAAGGAACGTACTTTTACATTATAAAAATTTATGAAAACTACCTTTCGGGAACGGTTGAAAGAAAAGTAAGAGGAACCGTTACCATTATGAGGTAAAACTATCAATGCCAAATTATCAATGTATTATTATTGGAGGTGGTTTAGGTGGATTAACCTTGGCTATTCAACTGGCTAAAAAAGGCTTTCAGGTAGCTTTGTTTGAAAAAGAAACTTACCCATATCATAAAGTTTGTGGGGAATACATTGCCATGGAATCGTGGAATTACCTTGAAAGTTGTGGCATTCCATTATCCGAATTAAACTTACCTAGATTAAAAAAATTAAAAGTATCGGCACCAAACGGAAATTTTATTGAACACCAATTAAATCCAGGTGGATTTGGTATTTCAAGGTTTAAGCTCGACCATTTATTGGCAAATGAGGCACGCAAGCAGGGAGTAATTTTGGTTGAAAATTGTAAAGTTCAACAAATTATAAACCAAGAACCAACTGTGTATGAAGTGCAAACTGACCTAGGTAATTTTACCACTCCAATTGTAATTGGAAGTTATGGTAAGCGCAGTAATTTGGATATAAAATTAAACAGAAGTTTTATAACCAATAAAGCAACAGGACTTGATAATTATATTGGAATAAAATACCATGTAAATGCAAACCTACCAAACGATGTAATTGAATTGCATAATTTTAAAGATGGTTATTGTGGTATTTCAAAAATTGAGGACGACCGCTACTGCATGTGTTACCTAACCACAGCCAAAAACCTAAAGCTAAACCATGGAAATATTAAGTTAATGGAAGAAAACATTTTGCATAAAAACATTTTTCTCCAAAAATATTTCACAGAATTTGAAAGTTATTATAAAGAACCATTGGCAATTTCACAGGTAAATTTTTCGAACAAAACACAAAGCGAAAACGGTATAATTATGCTGGGAGATGCAGCTGGTTTAATTACCCCTTTGTGCGGAAATGGCATGAGTATGGCCATGCATGCCAGTAAAATTTTAAGCGACCTACTCCCCTACTTTTTTGAAAATGAAATAAATAATACGCAATTAATTGATAAATATACGCAAAGTTGGAAAAACCAATTTAAAACACGACTTTGGATTGGGCGACAAATTCAAGCAGTTTTCGGCAATCCAATTTTAACAAATCTGCTTATTACCACTTTAAAACCAATGCCTTTTGCAGTGAATAAATTAGTATCGCTAACCCATGGTAAAAGCTACTGAAAGCATTATAACAAAATAAATAATTTGCTACTTAGCAATTATAGTTTTATATTGTGCATTGAAATTTTAAATCCCTCAAAACAAAAAAATTTTATGAAAATAGCCCTCCTTGGATATGGTAAAATGGGAAAAGCAATTGAAAAAATTGCAGAAGCCAAAGGCCATGAAATTGTGTATCGTGTTGATTTAAATAATGCTTTCGATTTTTTGCCTCTCAGTTTACAAAATGTAGATGTGGCCATTGATTTTAGTATGCCAACCGCAGCCGTTGATAATATTTTGAAATGTTTTGAAGCCAAAGTACCAATAGTGGTAGGAACTACAGGCTGGTACGACCAGTTTGACACCATAAAAGAAAAATGCGAAAATGAAGGCCAAAGCATGGTATACAGTAGCAATTTTAGTGTAGGTGTAAACATATTTTATAAAGTAAATAAAATACTTGCCGAAATAATGAAAACCCAAGATTATGATGTAATGATTAATGAAAGCCACCACACAGGTAAAAAAGACCATCCAAGTGGAACTGCTTTAACATTGGCCAAACAAATTATGGGTGAAATTGAAAAAAAGGAAAAGATAAGAGACCGCTTAATGTTTGATAACCAAACACCTGCACAAAGTACCAAACCAAATGAATTACTAATAGAAAGTGTTCGCGAGGGAGATGTAATGGGCGACCACACGGTACGCTATGAAAATGTAATTGATATTATTGAAATAAAACACAGTGCAAAAAGCCGCTATGGTTTTGCTAAAGGCGCTTTAATGGCCGCTGAATGGATTGTAGGTAAAAATGGAATTTACACTTTAGACGATATTTTAAACTTTTAAATTTTACCGCTTACACAGCTAATAATCACTTAAAAAAAATCTACATTTATTACGCTAGCAATTATGTTATCATGCGTATAAAATAACCCCAACTAAATGAGTACAACTATTAAACAAAACGGCAAGCCTGCCGATGGTAATTTTTTTTCGCAACTATTTAACTACTTTTATAAAAGTCCTAAAGATTTTACAAAAAAACAATGGACCATTATTACCGTATGGATTTTAATTAATATTGTTTGCATGGTGCTATACATGGCTGCTGGTGCATCGTTTGGCTTAGCTTTAGTTAATTGTATTTACGGAATTGTTATCATTTTTGGCTACTTTACACGTATTTTAGCTTTAATTCTGGCCCCTATTTTTATATTAATTTTTAAAATTGTGGGATTGGTTTTTAAACAAACCAACGAAATTCAAACAGCTTACGAATGGAGTGATGCATTGATATTTGCCACCATTGCAGCTACTATTATTCGTGGTTATTTTTTGGAGGCTTATACCATTCCAACTTCATCTATGGAAAAATCATTATTGGTGGGCGATTTTCTTTTTGTAAGCAAATACAGTTACGGAAACAGATTACCTCAAACTCCATTGAGTTTTCCATTTGTACACAATAAATTACCATTTACCGATAACAAATATCAATCTTATTTAGAATGGATGAAAATGCCTTATACTCGATTATTTGCTTTTTCAAGTATTAAAAACAATGATGTAGTGGTGTTCAATTATCCTTTTGAAATTGATAAACCTTCTGATAAAAAAGAAAATTATATAAAACGTTGTGTAGGTGTAGCAGGCGATAGTTTAAAAGTGATAAACCAACAATTATTTATAAACAATAAACCAGCTGATAACCCTGCATTGATGCAGCATTTTTACAAGGTGACTACTACCGAAGGCATTAGCGAAAAGTTTATAAAAGACAATGATATTACTGAAGGCGGGGCTACAGATAAAGGTTATTTATTAATAAACTTAAGTAATCCTGCTAAGGAAAAATTGAAAAATGCTCCTGGCGTGGTTTCAATAGAAAAAAATGATACTGTATTTATAAATGGTTACACTGCTTTTCAAGAAAAATACAAATGGAGTATTGACGATTTTGGCCCAATTTATATTCCAAAACAAGGTGACGTAATAGAAATGAATGAAAAAAATTATGATGTTTACGAATTTGCCATAAAACACTATGAAGGTAATAACGATTTTACTTGGGAAAACGGACAAGCCAAATTAAATGGGGCTGTAATCAAAAATTACACTTTTAAATACAATTATTACTTTATGATGGGCTATAATCGTGATAATTCAGCTGATAGTCGCTTTTGGGGATTTGTGCCTGAAACACATATAGTAGGTAAAGCACTATTTGTTTGGATGAGTTGGGACTCGGGAAATAGCGCAGTAAGATGGAGCAGATTGTTTAAATCCATTAAATAAAAATTTAATTCTAGCAATTAGTAAAAAAAACAGTCAGCATTGCTGGTGAATAAATAAAGTGATAAGAGTACATTTGATATTATTAAATAAACCATGAAAAAATATATTTCCTTACTGCTCATATTATCAATAGTAGGTTTGATGGCTTGCTCTCATTACGATGAGATTCAGAAAAACTCAAAAGAAAGCAAGGCCAACGAAGATGAAAGTCACAATTCAGGTAAAGATTGTATGAGCTGCCATAACAAATCGGGGAATGAGGCCGCAAATGAAGGTTGGTGGAATGTTGCAGGTACTGTTTATAACGACAACAAACTTGCAAATAATGTAACAGTGGAACTTTGGAGTGAACCAAACGGAAAGGGATTTCGTATATTGAGCATAGTTTCGGATAAAAAAGGTAATTTTTATACCAATAAAATTATCAATTTTAATGGAGGCTGTTATCCTTTGATAAAAAATGGCACTAAAACTAAAGCCATGTTATCAGCATTTAAAGGCGGAATGAGTTGCAGCAATTCAAATTGCCATGGAGGATTAATTGACCAATTAGACATAAAATAAATTATGAAAAAAATACTTTTAGCAACCATACTTTTAAGTTTTGTGGTTTTATCAGGATGTTATTACGATAAAGAGGAAGAATTGTATCCAAATAGCGGAAGTGGTAATTGCGATACCACCAATTTAACTTACAATTCATCTATAAAAACCCTTATAAATAACAATTGTGCCACTAGTGGTTGCCATGTAGCCGGAGGTATTTCTCCAGATTTAAGTAATTACACTTTACTCAAAGCAAGTATTAACTCCGTAAAAAACAGAGCAATTGACATTAAAAATATGCCTAGACCAGCTGGAATGAGCGCTTGTAATATAACTAAATTAGACAATTGGATAAAAGCTGGTACACCAGAATAAATGATGAAAAAAATTATACTACTCAGCTTACTCCTTTTTTTGGTAAATTTTGCTTGGGCGCAAGATGATTTATTAGACGAGTTGGTTTTGGAAAACAAAAAAGCCACTCCCGTTTTAGCTACTTTTAAAGGCACTAGAATTATAACTGGCCAAAGCAATGAAAATATTTCGAAAAAGCATTTGAACTTTTTGGTTTTACACCGCTTTGGCGAATTAAAAGACGATGCATGGTATTACAGTTTATTGGGTTTTGATAATGCTACCGTACGCTTAGCTTTTGATTATGGCATAACCGATAAATTAATGGTTGGTATAGGAAGAAGCGGAGGTTTGAAAATTTATGACATGAGCGCAAAATATAAAATTGCACAACAAACAATTGGCGGTAAACGCAATTTTCCCATTGCTATATCTTACTATGGAAATGTAGGAATTAATACCACCACCTTTCCAGATCTAACAAGAGATAATTATTTTACATCTCGCTTAAGTTTTTGCAATCAATTAATCTTTGCACGTAAATTCAACGATAAAGTTTCCATTCAAATTACACCAACTATGGTGCACAGAAACCTAGTTGAAAAAATTTCAACACCTAACGATATTTATGCACTAGGGCTAGCAGGTTCTTTTAAAATTACACGCAGTACTCGATTAAATATTGAATATTATCCACGCTTAAATGGCAGAGATTTAACTACAAAAAGTGGTTTAGCTTATAATGATTATTTAGGAATAGGTGTTGATATTGAGACCGGTGGACACGTTTTCCAATTAATGTTTAGCAACTCTACTTATATGTACGAGCAAGGTTTTGTAACAGAAACAACAGGAAAATGGAGTGATTTTGGTGTAAGATTAGGCTTTAATTTATCGCGTACTTTCTCGTTCGATAAGGAAGTCAAACATAAATAACAAAAACTGACAATCAATACGCTTTAAATTGTATAAATTTGTTTTCATATTTGTAACTATATTTTTTTGTATTGGGTTTGTATTTATAAATAAAAACACACCCATTCCAAGTAATGTAATTATAGATAAAATTTTGGTAACCAAATCGAAACATCAAATGGAGGTTTTTGCAAACAATAAATTGATAAAAACTTACAAAATAGCTTTTGGAAGAGGCGGAAACGATGCCAAACAATTTGAAAGAGATAAAAAAACACCTGAAGGAATTTATACCATTAATAGTAAAAATAAAGACAGTGGTTACCACAATAACCTAGGCATTTCTTACCCTAATCAATTTGATATAGCTAGATGTAAAAAAATGAATAAACCAACAGGTGGCGATATAAAAATTCATGGATTAAAAAATGGATTTGGTTTTATTGGTGGTTTACACCGATTGTTTGATTGGACTTTAGGCTGCATTGCTTTAACCAACTCAGAAATAGATGAACTAAGCGCACATACACCAATTGGCACTATTATTGAAATAAAATACTAAAAAACCACAAATATGAAAAAACTAATTTTAACCCTAGCAGCACTTACAGCATTTAATTTTACTAATTTAAAAGCACAAGGTCTGTACAAATCAACCAATTCAGAAGTGGCTTTTTTCTCCAAAACACCTTTGGAAAACATTGATGGTAAAACAACTTCGGCCACTACCTTATTAAATGTAGAAAGAAAAGAAATAGCATTTGTTATTCAAAATATTTCTTTCCAATTTCCAAATAAATTAATGCAAGAACATTTTAATGAAAAATACATGGAAAGCGAAAAATTTCCATTGAGTATTTTTAAAGGAACTGTTCAAGAAAATATTGATTTAAAAGTACCTGGAACCTATAAAGTAACGGTAAAAGGAAAATTAAATATTCATGGTGTGGAACAAGAAAGAACAATTACTGGAACTATTACCGTGGTGGAAGGTAAAATAACTGTTTACAGTACTTTTAAAGTAAAAAATGCTGACCATAAAATAGAAATTCCATCACTGGTAGCTACTAAAATTGCAGAAGAATTAGACGTAACCGTAAATGCAGTTTTAGTGCCTAAAGCCGCTAAGTAATAAAGCTTATTTATTATAGATTTGTTATTTAAAAATTTTAGTACCAATAAATGAATAACGAATAAGAAAATAAAAATACCAGAAAAGCCACCTCCTTTAGGTGGCTTTTTTTTGATTCGAATACTTAAAAAAAATTAAAAAATAAGTCCAAAAAAAATTTAATATTGAATCATGAAAATATTGATAACTGGAAGTAATGGTTTACTTGGCCAAAAGCTAATAGATTTATATAAAAATAATACTGATAATGAACTAATAGCTACGGCTAGAGGCGAAGATAGGTATGCTGATAAAAATGGTTATGTTTACGAAAGTTTAGATGTGACCAAAGAGCATGAAGTGAATCAAATAATAGCAAAACACAAGCCTGACGTGGTTATTAACACTGCTGCCATGACCAATGTAGATGCTTGCGAAAGCGATAAGGAAGGTTGCGACAAATTAAATATTGATGCTGTTACTTTTTTGGTAAATGCATGCAATCAATTTAACATTCATCTAATTCAAGTTTCAACCGATTTTATTTTTGATGGAACTCATGGCCCATTATTGGAAACAGAGAAACCAAATCCGCTTAGCTATTATGGTTTATCGAAACAAAAGGGAGAAGAAGTCGTCATTAATCAATCAAAAAGTTGGGCTATACTTCGTACTGTTTTAGTTTATGGAATAGTTAGTGATATGAGCCGAAGCAATATTGTTCTTTGGGCAAAAGGCGCTTTAGAAAGCGGTAAAAGTATCAATGTGGTTTCAGACCAATTTAGAACACCAACTTTGGCCGAAGATTTAGCCATGGGCTGTAAATTAACAGCCGATAAGAAAGCACAAGGTATTTATAATATTAGTGGAAGCGATTTTATGAGTGTGTTTGATTTGGTTTACAGAGTGGCCGACTTTTGGCAATTAGATAAATCGTTGTTGAATATTAGCACTAGCGAAGGAATTAAGCAACCTGCAAAGCGCCCACCTATTACAGGTTTTATTTTAGATAAAGCACGCAAAGAATTGGGTTATAATCCTCATTCTTTTGAACAAGGATTGGCTATTTTAAAACAACAATTAGCACAACATAACAGCAGCAATTAAAACAATTATATATGTTAAATTTATTCATTTTATTACAAGCCGAAGCTCCAAGATTGGCCACCGAACCAGAACAATCAAGTTTTTGGTTTTGGTTTATTTGCGAATCATTTGGCGCAGCATTTGTTTTTTTGATGTTGTATATTTTTTTTATAAAAAATCCTAAAATAAATCCTCCACGCCAACGTAGACGAGATGAAGAAAACTAAACTTAGGTTAGAGAAGTTTATAAAAATGTATTTTTATTTTTCGCCTAGCGAAAAAAAAGGTATTTTGTTATTGGTGGCTGTTTTAGTTGTGGTAATGCTGCTACCAACCATTTATAGAACATTTAAGCCTTCAAACAACTTAACTATTTCTCTTAGCCAAATGGCTGAATTAGATGCTATCAGTTCTCAAACTAGCTTAGTAAAATATAGTGATAGTGAACCTTTTGCATTTAATCCAAATACAGCTACTGCTCAAGAATTAAAGCAGTTAGGTTTTACTGATAAAAACATTGCCACGCTTCAAAATTATTTGAGTAAAGGTGGTAAAATAAAATCGGTAGAAGGTTTAAAGAAAATTTATGGAATAAAAGTAGCTTTGGTAGATGAACTAGCGCCTTATATTCAGTTTGAAAAAACCGAATTGGCCAATTATAAAAAAGCATTTGCCGATTCAACAAAAAATACTAAGTCTAAGCAGTTTGCACCTTTAGAGTTAAATTCAGCTGACTCAATTCAATTGGTAAAATTATATAGAATTGGACCCGCTTTGGCGCATAAAATATTAGATTACAGAACCAAATTAGGTGGTTTTTTAAACCTTAATCAATTAACCGAAATTTGGGGTTTTGATGAGGATATTTTATTTGATTTGCAAGGTAAAATATATGTGGATGCTAATAAAGCCAAGCGCATTAACCTCAATACAGTAACGGAAGAGGAGTTGAAAATGCATCCGTATTTTAAATTTAAGGTAGCACGCGTAATAGTTAATTATCGCAATCAGCATGGTAAGTTCCGCAACTTTAGCGATTTGTTACAAATAAAAATTATAAACGATTCTATTTTAAACAACATAAAAATTTATGGTGTGATTGAATAGTGGTTTGATTGCAAACATGATTAAATCAAACGTTGTTAACTTTGATAAAACACTTGATGATATTGAAAAAAGTCTATGATTTAATTTTGAATAATTTGCTTAAAAGTGCATGTTTTGCCATTTAGCCTAACTAATCCATAATATATTCCATTGCTCATATTATTATCAATAAAAATTTGATTTTTGTTTGATGTTAACTGTTTTTCAAAACAAAGTTTTCCTTCTGAATTGTACATTTCGAGTTTAGCTAAACTTCCCTCAGTAAACATTGGTGAACTTGCAGTAAACTGATTACTAGATGGATTTGGAAATGACTTTACAATACATTTATTAGGTAATGGTGCAAACTCAATTACCGAATAATGAACTTTGTTAATGTTACTATCGTTTGTAACATATTTATTATAGCTAAAGGCAGTTGCTTCGCCATTAAAATGAGCATTGTAGCCGTAATAAGTGCATTTGGGCTCATCTTCAATAATTCTAACTACGTTCAACTTTTTATTATCAAAATCGATCAAATAAACTGCGCTAGTGCTTGAATTTAAACCATTCTTTTCGTTATATTCATTGCTGAAATAAAAGGTATTTCCTAATGCTTTTATAAATTTATAATTTCCTAAATAATTACTATTATCTCTTTTGCCAATGGGTAAAGGATACGAAAAACTGTCAATTAGTTTTCCATTTTGATTATATTTAGCAAATACATATTTATCGTAAGCATTGCAAGCCATATAAACGTTATTATTCCATACCCTGCTACTTGAAACAAAAATGTTTTTCAACTCATCCATTTTTTCCCATTGGCCATTGGTACTAATAAGGTAATTGATGTTTTTACTGTTAAAATGAACAACAAATTTGCCATTTATTACCTCCATTTTATCATAATTGTGAACGTACTTTTCTTTAATAAATAAATTTTGTTTGTTCAATATTTTCCCATAATTATCCATTTCTATTAAGTAGTTAGAATCATTCATGTTAACCACCGAATAAAGCTTATTTAAATAAGGGGTAAAAAATGTTTTTGAATTAATGTTTTTAAAAACAGCAGTATCAAGCGGGTATTTGTTTAAATAGTTCAAATTCTCATCAAACTCTACTAAATAAATATTACCGCCCATGGCACTGGTTTGTGTATATATTTTATTGTTGTTTTCAAAAAAGTAGTTGTAATAATTAGTTAAATTATTTGATAGATAGGTTTTATTTAAAAGTTCTCCATAATAATTATACGTGTCAAAAAACAGTGTATCATAATTTATGTTAGAATAAACCAGAATAAGTTTATTATTACTAACTAACCTAGTGTAGTACCTCAAATGATTTTCTCTTTCAACCTTAACTTGAGCTTGTAAGCCAACCAACAAAAAAACAGTAAAAATGAATGTAAAGATTGTTTTCATAAAAAAGTATTTATTGATAAGTCAAGTTTTGTGGTAATTTAGTTGTTTTTAAAATTGATAAAAGTTTAATTTATGTAGTAAAATTTTTTATATTTAGTTTTAGGTAAGTTATTAACCATGATATTACAATTAAGAGTCACTCAAAAAAGGATGGTGGTTCTATTTTTATTCAATTACAGGTACTTTACTGTTACTTTAATCAGTAAATTGGGTTCTTTTACTTACCTGTACATTTAAAATTTCAAGATGATACATTCAAAATAGTGTTGCCTACCAAAAAGCTGGGCAAATTCTCTTTCTTTGAAATTGATAGTTTGATTAATTTTTAGTTAAAAGATTTAAAAGCTAATTATTAAGTATTTGAATCCTAAAAATGTTTTAGCATTATTTTTTGAAAGGAATTAATGAAAAAGGAGTATAGTCTAGACTCAATTATATGGGTACTCGATGTGATACCCAGCTTGCAGATAAATATGCCTATTTTGCATAACAGATTTTTATTAACCAACGAAACAAATGAAATTTGAGGGTATTAATCATTAAATTCGAAGCGTGAAAAAATACATTGTTGTGCTATTGCAAATGGGTTTTTGGATATGTTACCTTATACTCATAATGGTAATATTAGGGGTCCTTTTTGACAATGATGGAGAAGTATCGGAAAAGCGAATAGCCAATGCCTTTAATTCACTCATTTACTTTGCACTAATTCCATCTGCCATTTCCTTTTACTCATTCTATTTTTATTTATTTCCCAAATTTATACAGCCTCAACGTTTTATATTAGCCAGTATTTATGGAATACTAATAGCTTTTGGTGCTGCCATTATTGGATATACGTTATTACAACTGATTGTGATAAACGATACAGACGACTGTACACAAAAATTAGGAACAGAAACTATTATTGCCATCGTACTTTTTATGACCTTTATAGCACTTGTGTGTGGAATTATTGCGCTTGTTATCAGAGGTTTTATAACTTGGTTTGAGGAAGTAAAACTAAAAAATGAACTAACTATAAAAAACCGAGAAACAGAATTGGCATTGGTAAAATCGCAATTAGATCCACACTTTTTATTCAATACTATTAATAATATAGATGTACTTATTTTAAAAAATGCGGATCAAGCATCTGACTATTTGAACAAGCTATCGGATATAATGCGGTTTATGCTTTTTGAAACTAAATCAGATGAGATATTACTTACTAAAGAAATAGAATACATACAAAAATATATTGAGTTACAAAAGATAAGAACTGCAAACCAAAGTTATGTGCATTTTGAAGTAATTGGTAGTCCAAATAAATGCCTAATAGCCCCTATGGTGTTTATTCCATTTATTGAAAATGCCTTTAAGCATACCAATAATAAAAAGCTAGAGAATGCCATCCGTATTCAGATTGTAATCAATGCTGAAAGTATTCAACTGCTGTGCGAAAACAAATTTGACCCCAATAGAAAGCCCCAACAAGAAAACAACGGATTAGGCAATGAATTAATCAAAAAACGACTCGAATTGTTATACCCCAATAAACATACATTGGAAGTAAACAATCAAGGAGAGTTGTATAGTGTACATTTAATTATTAAACATGGATAGGTATAACTGCATTATTATTGAAGATGAGCCTTTGGCATTAGAAAGAACTAAGGATTTTGTAAATAAAATTCCTTTCTTACACCTTGCAGCAACCTTTGATAATGCGCTCAATGGACTTACGTATCTTAAATCCAATACTGTTGACTTACTTTTTTTAGACATCAATATGGACGAATTATCTGGTATTGAATTATTAGAAAGTTCAAAAATAAATAGCCAAGTTATTATTACAACTGCTTATCAGGAATACGCGCTCAAAGGCTATGAACTCAATGTAACCGACTATTTGCTAAAACCGTTTACTTTCAACCGTTTCTTACAAGCCGTAAACAAGGCGCAAAAATTTATGCTTTTACCTTCGGTAGAAGCAAATCCAATTGATTTTATATTTATAAAAACGGAAAATCGCTTGGAAAAAGTGTCGTTTAAAGACATTATATATATTGAAGGTATGCGCGACTATAGAAGAATACATACCACTAGCAAACGCATAATGACTTTGCAAAATTTTAAAGAATTAGAGCAAATTATACCTACTCATATTGTTTGTAGGGTGCACAAATCGTTTATGGTAGCATTAGACAAAATTGAATCTATTGAGCGAAGCCGAATTAAAATTTCTGACCAAAGTATTCCTATATCTGAAACCTACAAAGAGCAATTTTTAAATACCATTAACAATAAAATTTAGGCTTCTCTTATACTGTTAATGCCAGTTTGCAGATAAAAAACGCCTGTTTGCAGACAGCATTTATGTTTTAGCATATCAAACTAGAAGGCTCTCTCCTATTCATAGACTTTTGCATCCATTATTTATCAAAGCAAAAGATTCTATATGAAAAAAAAAATTATCACTTTACTAAACATCCTTTGTATTAGCACACTGGTTTTTGGTCAAAAGTTAACACAAACAGTACGAGGTACAATTATTGACGCAGATAGCAAACAACCGCTTGTAGGCGCAGTAATTAAAATTGCAGGAAGCAATCCTGCTATTGGCACATTTACAGATGCTCGAGGAGAGTTTAAATTAGAAAAAATACCTGTAGGAAGTATCACCTTTGAGTTATCTTACCTTGGTTATGAGTCAAAAATAATTCCCGATATTGAAATCAACTCAGGTAAGGAAAAAATACTAAACCTTAGTATGCAGGAATCTGTTTCAAAGTTAAAAGACGTAGTAGTATCAAGCACTAAAATTCAAAAAGGGGCAGCAGTTAATGAAATGTCATTGGTGAGTTCACGTTCTATATCGCTAGAAGAAACCAAACGCTACGCGGGCAGTTTTAACGATCCTTCGCGCATACTGACTAATTTTGCTGGAGTTACCAACTCACAAAATGGCGAAAACGATATTATTGTACGTGGAAATTCCCCTAAATACATTCAATGGCGATTAGAAGGTGTTGAAATTACCAACCCTACTCATTTTGCCGACCAAAATGGCGCAAGAGGCGGAATAAGTGCTTTAAACAATAGCTTATTGGCTACTTCCGATTTTTCAACAGGTGCTTTTTCACCAGAATATGGCGATGTATTATCGGGTGTATATGATGTTAAATTGCGTGCTGGAAACAATAAAAAACTAGAAACCACATTGGGTATTGGTTTATTGGGCACCGATGCTACTTTGGAAGGTCCCTTTAAAAAAGGTTATGGTGGTTCTTTTTTATTCAATTATAGATACTCTACCGTTTCTTTAATCAGTAAACTAGGCTCTGTTGATGTACCTGGAGATTTAAAATTTCAAGATGCGGCTTTTAAAATAGTATTACCTACCAAAAAATTGGGTGAGTTTTCATTATTTGGTCTTGGAGGTTTAAGCGGTTTTGAATTAAAAGATGTAAAAGCCGATTTATTTTCTACACCCACCAGTAAAGCAAGTAATGGTAAAATAAGTGAAGACTATGATAAAGATGCTTTCCTATCTAATTATGGTATAGGACACACACTTAATATCAACAAAAAAAGCTTTTTTTATACTACTTTAGCTTATTCTGATAATGGCATAACAGAAGATATTTACAGAACAAAAACCATAAAAATATTTGATGGAAATGGCGTATTTGTGCGCGACTCTGTTGGCACTAGAGTTTTGGATTACAAAAATAGATTAAACCGCTCCGTTTATAGAGCAGCAACTACTTATAATTATAAAATAAATGCAAAAAACACCATTCAAATAGGAACCAAATACGCCCTTTTTGGCCATAACTTAAAGATTAGTACCCTAGATGATAGTACCAAAGTTAGAACTACACTGGTGGACATGGATGATTATATAGGAACATTAAGAAACTTTGTAAGTTGGAAACATCGATTTAACCAAAACATTACCATGGTAGCAGGTTTCCATAATATGAATGTGCTGTACAATAACAAAAGTACCATTGAGCCTCGTATTGCATTTAACTGGAGAATAAACAAATCAAATGCTATCAATATTGGCTATGGCAAACACAGCACCATGGAAAGTGTACACAATTATTTTGCTAAAGTAAAACAAGCTGATGGAAGCTATACAGAACCAAATAAAAACCTCGACTTGCTAAAAGCCGACCATTATGTAATGGGATATGAAAAACGCTTTAGTAAAAATTTGAGATTTAAAACGGAAGTATATTACCAATATTTATACAATTTACCAGTAGAAAATAATGATACAAGCTACTATGCTACAATTAATGAAGGAGCCGATTTTAAATATGTAAGTTTAGTAAACAAAGGTACTGGACACAATTACGGTATAGAGTTAACGCTAGAACGCTTTTTTGATAAAAATTATTACTTCTTAATCAATGGTTCTATTTATAATTCTAAGTACAAATCATTAGAAGGAATAGAAAGAAATACTTTGTACAACGGCAATTATATCGTTAATGTTTTAGTAGGAAAAGACTTTGTAAACCTGGGTAAAAACAAAAACCAAACTTTAAACTTAAATGCCAAAATATTTTTTGCGGGTGGACAAAAACACATTCCGCTGCTTAGAGATGCCAATGGTAAATTAGCTGTGGACCCTGCAAACAACCGTTTTTATGATAACAAGAAAGCTTATAATGACAAGTTAGATGATGTGTATGAAGTAACCCTTTCTATAAACTATAAATGGAATAAACAAAAAACAACACACGAGCTATATGTAAACTTACAAAACTTAACCAGCACACAAGCAAGAATAAGTGAATACTATGATTCAAGTAAGCCTAACTCAGTGGGTAATGTTACTCAATTTGGCTTCTTTCCCAATGTAATGTATCGTTATTATTTCTAAAATTTATTTTCTTATAATATGAAACCATACCAACGCCAAAGTATTTTAATTATTATCTTTCAAATCATATATAGCCTAACTGAAATGATAGCTAATAGTGAGAAAATGCCTCCTTTATTAACCATTTTCTTTCAAAAAATACAAGTAGCGTTTGGT
>JBGSBN010000041.1:0-20025 GCA_041730515.1 Methylacidiphilales bacterium
TTTACATTCTTGGAGTATACTCTCACCCCCTGGAATCTTCCTTTGCTAGTAGCGTCGTACCCAAGATCATATGTGTAAGCTCACTCTTTAACCATTCCATCCAAGCCCAGCCCGAATCAAAACGAGTGGTAGCTGCTTTGGCAAATTCTTCTTTAAATTTTTCAAGGCCACCTAAATCATTGTTAATGGCATCTAGCAATTTTCCACTAGGGCTTCCACCTGCATTAGGTGCAATTACACTCCAAAATAAGCTATGGTTAAAATGTCCACCACCATTATTGCGCACTGGCGCTGGGTATTTTGAAATATTTTTGCAAATATCTTCAATACTTAAATTTTCAGCATCGGTACCAGCTATGGCATTGTTCAAATTGGTTACATAAGCTTGGTGGTGTTTTGAATGGTGAATTTCCATTGTGCGAGCATCAATATGTGGCTCAAGCGCAGCGTATTCGTAAGTTAGTTTTGGTAATTCGAATGACATAATATTTATTGGTTTCTGTTAAAGTTTTTTTAAATTAATTTTTGTTCATCAATTTGAAATGCAAATGTATAATTATAAACCAAATTCAGTATATTAATGTTTTGTAAGTTTTTGTGTTTATTTTAAAATTCAATTTTGTTTCTCATGGCTTTTCGAAGGGCAATTAATCTAAAAAATTCATTTTTTGTCTAAAATCCTTTCCTTCCCACATTTTAATTATAAATTATGTTTACTAGCTACTTTGTTTTAGTGGCAAGGTTGTAAGTACTTTGCTTTTTGGTAATCAAACATAATAAAACTATGAAAAAAAGCATATTAGCGGTCTTTTTATTAATGAGTTCCATTTCGCTTTTTGCGCAAATAGATGAACCTAAAGGTGTTATTGTAAACCCAAAAGGATTTAAAGAAAAAGCACATAACTTTTTTATGAGCAAGCGTTTAAAAAACGCCACTGGTCAGCGCGATACTTTGCATCAAATAAATGTAGTATTTAACCAAGATACCACCCAAAGAGGTGTGGCATATCGCACATTAGATTCTACCTACAATGATTTGCTTGCAAGGTATAACGAACTAAATCGTAAACACAAGGCTTTGCAAACAGATTATACCGAAATGAATCAGCGTTATACCGATTTGTTAAAATCATCGCTAAGCAAAACCGAGCAATTAAATTTAGCACTTAAGCAAAAAGAAGATATGCTTTCGGCAAGAGAAAGAAGGTTGGCAGAGTTAGAGGCAATTATTCGCAAGCAAGATTCAATAACCAATGCATTAAACGAAATAGTAAAACGTGCGTTATTAAGCTTTAATAGCGAAGAGTTAACTGTGGAAATGAAAAATGGTAAAGTTTATGTTTCGTTAAGCGATAAATTATTATTTAAATCGGCCAGTGCCGATATTGAAGAAAAAGGACAAGAAGCCATTAAAAAATTAGGTGAAGTTTTGAATAAAAACTTAGATATTGATGTGTTAATTGAAGGTCATACCGATAATGTGCCTTTACGCAGCACCATTAATTTTAAAGATAATTGGGATTTAAGTACTGAACGTGCAGCCAATATTGTTAGAATATTAAGTGATGTAAGTAAAGTAAATCCAAAACGATTAACTGCTGCTGGCAGAAGCGAATACATGCCTAAGGTAAGTAACGATACGCCAGAAGGAAGAGCAAAAAACCGAAGAACAGAAATAATTTTAACTCCAAAACTAGACGAGTTGTACAAACTAATTGATAAAAAATAACCATTTTTATTTAAAATTTAAATTAGCTGCCATTTTATTTTGACAAAATAGCAGCTAATTTTTTGGGGTTTAATAGCAGTATATCAGCTTTTTGAATACACTGTTGGGCATTTATCATAAATTATTACTGTAAAATATCAATAATTGTATCATTTTTGTGTAGCAGTAGTTCAAACAACAATTGCAAATGGTTATGAAATTTTTAGTGTATTTATTTTTGTTTTATGTAGTTACTCGTTTTTTATTTGGAACGTTGCTAAATTTTAAACAAGAAAGTACTGATTATAATAATTCAAATAAAAAACCGACTGACGAGGATGAGGTAAAAATTAATACCAACCAACAAAGGTCAGCAAAAAATAAAGGTAAATCAACCAATCCTGATATTGGAGAGTATGTTGATTACGAAGAGATTAAGTAAAAAATGATAGAAAAAGCCATACGAAGTATTTTATTAAAAACCCTTGGTTTAGAGGGTTATTTATCAATCGTTAGCGATGCATATTTGCGTATAACCAATATGGGCTTTTTAAAGGCAAAATATCCTGAATTGTTTTTTTTAAAAAAAATAATTCAACCAGGTTTTGTAAGCATTGATATAGGCGCAAATGTAGGTTATTACAGTACCAATATTTCAAAATTAAGTGGTAAAGATGGTAAAGTATATGCCATAGAACCTGTGCCATTATTTGCCAATGTTTTTAAACGAAATGCGCATAAATTTGCCTTAAAAAACATTACTTTACATCAAACTGCATTAGGTGCCGAAAATAAAAAAATTGAAATGGGAACACCAGTTATTGATGGTGTTTTCAGACATGGTTTAACCCATGTTTTAGATTCCAAAGATGATAATTCGGCTTTGTCAACTTTTGAGGCAGAAATGAATATTCCTGATGAGTTATTTGCAGCCATAACCAAGCTTGATTTTATAAAATGCGATGTAGAAGGTTACGAAATACATTTGTTTCCATACTTAATGAATACCATCCAAAAATTCAAACCAATTATTCAAATAGAAATTAGTTCGGCCGAAAACAGAAAGCAAATTTTAGACCTTTTAAAACCTTTGGGCTACAAAGGATTTGGGCTAATTGACCATAATTTAGTAGAACTTAGTTCTATTGATACAGTAAATTATACACAAGGCGATTTATACTTTAAAGTTTAATGTAAAAATTTGTTTATTAAATAGTTCAAAAAATATACATTTGAATTAAATAATAAACATATGAAAACAGCTCAATACAAATTTACCCCAGAACTAGGTTGGAATTTTATTAATGGTGATGAAGCAATAAACGATGCCAGTTTGGTATTGGTTTTTGGCTCAAGTGCCAACATAAAAAATGCTGATAATTTATCGGAAATAAAAAACAAGTTTAACCAAGCCATTTTTTTAGGAAGCTCTACTTCTGGCGAAATTATTGGAGTTAACGTAGTTGACGATACCATTATAGCCACAGCCATTTTATTTGAAAAAACTACATTACAATATAAACATACAGAAATTGAAAGTTCAGAAGACAGCTATAATGCCGGTTTTGAATTAATCAATTCATTAGATAAAGAAAACTTAAAACATGTATTTGTACTTTCGGATGGCTTAAATGTAAATGGTTCAGAGCTTGTAAATGGTTTAAGAAAAAACTTGCCTGAGGGAGTTAGTGTTACCGGTGGTTTAGCTGGAGATGGAGCTAATTTTAAAGAAACATTTATTGTTACCAATAATGCCAATAGTAAAAGTAAAACTATAGCTGTTTTGGGTTTTTATGGAAATCATATTCATATTGGTTATGGTTCGCTTGGTGGTTGGGATAGTTTTGGAATTGAAAGGCTAGTTTCTAAATCGAAAAATAATGTTTTGTATGAGCTAGATAGCAAGCCAGCATTAGCTTTGTACAAATCATTTTTAGGCGATGAATACGCAAAAGAATTGCCTTCATCGGGTTTATTATTTCCACTAAATTTAAGAATAAAACACAATGATACGCCTGTAGTTAGAACAATTTTAGCGGTAGATGAAGAGACACAATCATTAACTTTTGCTGGCGATATTCCTGAGGGTGGCTATGTTCGATTAATGAAAGCAAATTTTGATAGACTTATAGATGGAGCGGTGGGAGCAGCCCAAAGCACTTTAATAAATTCAAAAACTAACAATCCCGATTTAGCCATTTTAATTAGCTGCGTAGGACGCAAATTAGTTTTAAAACAAATAATAGAAGAAGAAGTGGAGGGGGTAAGAGAAGTGTTAGGTGATGATACTACTTTATGCGGTTTTTATTCGTATGGCGAAATTTCGCCATTTTCGTTAGATGCTAAATGTGAGCTTCACAACCAAACCATGACCATTACTACTTTTAAAGAAGATAAATAAAATTGAAATATATTTTCATTTTAACCAATGCATAGACTTTTAAAACGACAGATAACCAAGCATTTTGGTGATAACCCTGAGCTTTCTAAACAAGTTCTTGAATTTGTAAATCTAGTAGATGTTTCCTATAAATCATTTGATGATAGTTACAATCAATTGGAAAGAACTTTAGAATTAAGTTCTAAGGAATCATTTAAGGAATTAGCCGATTTTAAATCTGCCGTAGATACGGCTGCAATTGTTTCAATTACTGATCCAAAGGGAATAATATTATTTGCAAATGAAAATTTTTGCAGGATTTCGGGATTTAGTGCTGCCGAACTTATTGGTTCTAATCATAATATTGTGAACTCGGGTAATCACCCACAAAGTTTTTTCGAAAACATGTGGCTTACCATAAAAAGTGGAAATGTATGGCAAGGACAAATTAGAAATAAAAAGAAAGATAATAGCATATATTGGACCAATGCCAATATTATTCCTATGCTTAATGAAGATGGTAGCATTTACCAATTTATAGCCATTAGGTTTGATATTACTGAGCGCAAAATTGCAGAAGAAAAACTTATACAAAGCGAAAAAAATCTTGCCGAGGTACTATCTGCCATTAATAGAACAACTGCTACCATTGAGTTTGACCCAAAGGGAACCATTTTAGATGCCAATGATATATTTTTAAATATTGTAAATTTTACCAAAGAGGAAATTGTAGGTAAACAACATAAAATATTTGTACACGAGGATGAAGTAGAGAACCAAGAGTATAAAAAGTTTTGGGAAGAAATAGGAAGTGGCAAAATAGTTGGGGGTGAATTTAAAAGGGTAAAGAAAAACGGGGATCCTTTTTGGATTATTGGTAGTTATAATCCTGTATTGGATGAAAACGGACAGGTGAAACGAATTATCAAATTTGTTGTTGATATTACTGATAGAAAATTAGCAGAGGAAAGGCTTTTAGAAAATGATAGATTACTAAAAGCCATTAATAAAGCATCATCAATGCTACTTACCAATATTGATTTTGATACAGCCATAATTAATGCGCTTGACTGTATAGGAAATGAAGTAGGGGTAGATAGGGTTTATATTTTCGAAAATCACTTTGGAGGAAATAACTCTTTGGCCATGAGCCAAAGGTACGAGTGGAGTAAAGCTAATATTGCACCTCAAATTAACAATCCTGATTTGCAAGATATAGAATACTACAGCACAGGATTTGGAAGATGGTACGAAGTACTTTCTGTAGGTAACAGTATAATTGGTGATATTGCGTCATTTCCAGAAAGCGAACAAATTTTGCTAGAACAACAAGATATTTTATCATTAATTATTGTACCTATTTTTATTACCAACCAATTTTGGGGTTTTATAGGTTTTGATAATTGTACATCAACAAATACATGGACAACTACAGACGAAAGTGTAATAAAAACCCTAGCCAATAATATTGGCGGAGCGCTAGAAAGACATAAAGCCGAAGAAAAACTAAAAGAAAGTGAAGGTAAGTTTAGGTTATTAATTGAAAGTGCAACTGACATGTTTTATTACACAGATGCAGCTGGTAAATTTACCTATGTTAACGAAATAGCTACAAAAGTAACTGGTTTTGAAATAAACGAATTATTAGAAAAAAAATATATACAATTAGTAAGGGACGACTATAAAAAAACGGTAGAAAATTTTTATTTAAACCAAGCTTCAAAAGAGGCAAGTGTTACCTATTTAGAATTTCCAATTATTACCAAACAAGGTAAAGAAATTTGGGTAGGGCAAAATGTTCAATTAATTTATAAAGAAGGTGTTTTTTATGGTGTACAGGCCATAGCACGCGATATAACTGCTTTAAAAGAAGCTCAAAACGAATTAATTAGCTCGAAAAACTTTTTAAATAATATATTAAATGCAATTCCAAATCCAGTATTTGTAAAAAACAAAAAACACAAATGGGTGCTAGTAAACGATGCTTATGCTAATTTAATTAATTTGCCTAAAGAACAAATAATTGGAAAAACAGATAGTGAGTTTTTATCGGCCGAAGATGCAGCTTATTTTTTGGATAAAGACGAAAAATTATTTGAAACAAAAACCGAAGATACTTATGAAACACTCTTTAAAAACGGAGAAGAAGATAGAACATTGTTTATAAAAAAATCACTGTTTTCTTCTGACGGTAAAAAAGAATTTTTAGTTGGGGTAATAACCGATATTAGTGAAATAAGACAACAGCAGAATGAAATATTTTTACTAAATAAAATTACTGAACAAATTAGTGATGCCATTTCGGTAGCAGACTACCAAGGCAATATGATTTATGTAAATGAAAGCAGGGCTAAGGTTTTAGGCAAAACTAAAGAAGAAATGATTGGATCTACCGTAATGCAAATGGAAAAAATATTTCCTACTGTAAAAGCATGGCAGGCACATTTTGACGAAGTAAAAGAAAAAGGCGAAATATTAATTGAGGGTATAAATGTTAGAAAAGATGGAACTGAATTTCCGGTTGAAGCTGGTGTAAAATATATAAATGTAGATGGTCAAGAGTATATTGTAGCTGCTGTTAGGGATATTACCGAAAGGAAGTTACAACAAAAAGAAATTTTAGATAAAAGTCAAATATTAAATGCCATTTTAACCGAAATGCCTTCGGTACTATTCCGATTAAATAAGGATGGCGTTTTTACTCAATTACAAGGAGCAGGTGTTAAGCGCTTAGGTATGATTGATGGGCAGCTTTTAGGCCAAAATGTATTTGATGTTTTTAACGAAAAAGATTATCCAAAAGTTAATAAACAATTTAAACATGCCTTGTCATCGCTAGAACCTAATTATAGTATTATGGAGGGCAACGATACCAATGGTCATTGGTTCTTTGATAATTTTACGTTTAAAGATATTACCCAAGAAAACGGTTTGGTTGGCTTTGCGCTTGATATTACTGAAAGAAAATTAATAGAAGCAAAACTTCAGGAAAGTGAAACTAGGTTTAGATCATTAGCACAAAACTCAAGCGATATAATTACTATTTTAAAACCTGATGGAACCACAGTATATGAAAGCCCATCGTTTTTTAGAATTTTTGGATACCATGAAAGTGAAGTAATTGGACATAATATTTTTGAATTTATTCATCCTGACGATTTTTCAACTGTACAAAAAGAGTTTCAATTAGGTTTGGAAAATGGAGGCGTTTCAGATGCAATTGAATTTAGGTTTAGGCATAAAAATGGAAATTGGGTTTTTATAGAGGCAATTGGTAATAATTTATTAGATGTACCCGGAATAAATGGAATTGTAATTAACTCGCGCGATATTACCGAACGCAAAAAAGCAAGGGAAGAGGTGCAGAAACTAAAAGAATTTTACGAAAAAATATTAAATGAAATTCCTGCCGATTTAGTGGTTTTTGATAGTAGCCATAATTATTTGTTTATTAATCCGCTTAGTATTAAAAATGCAGAGCTAAGAAACTGGTTGATAGGTAAAGATGATTACCAATACTGCGAATATAGAAATAGACCTATTGAAATAGCCGACAAGCGCAGAGAATTATTTAACGAAGTAGTAAAAGGTAAAGTGCAATTTGAGTTTGAAGAGTCGATATTGCAAGAAAATGGAAGTAGAAATTGGGTGCTAAGACGAATGTTTCCGGTGTTGAACGAAAAAGGTGATGTAATTAACGTAATTGGTTTTGGATTAGATATTACCGATAGAAAACTTTCAGAGTTAAAATTACAAGAAAGTGAAGAGCGTTTATCACTTGCTATTAATTCGGCTAATTTAGGTATTTGGGATTGGAACGTTTCGGAAAATAATTTGCTTTGGGATGCATCTATGTATAAGGTTTTTGATGTAAATCCTGAAGATTTTTCTGGTCATTATAATGCCTTTGAAAAAACACTTCATCCTGAAGATAGAGATAAAGTAAATGCAGGAGTGGCAAGCGCATTGGCAGGTCCAAACGATTATATTGATAATTTTAGGGTAATAGATAAAAACGGAAATATAAAATATGTGGCTGTTTTTTCTAAAACTTTTAGAAATGAAGATGGATCGGCTAGGCGTATGATTGGGGTTAATTTTGATGTTACTGAAAGCAAATTAGCTGAATTTAAAATATTAAAAGCACAAGCCGATTTAGAAGAAGCACAGCATATAGCTAGAGTTGGTGGTTGGGAAATAGATAGAGAGAAACGAAGCATTAGTTGGACCAGCGAAATGTATAATATTCATGAACTGTCGTTAGATTATATTCCAACCATTGCTACCTCGTACGATTTTTACACTGACGATACCCGCGCACTAGTGGTAGAAAAGTTTAAAACGGCCATTGATAATTTAGAAGCTTTTGAATTAGAAGCAAAAATAAAAACAGCAAAAGGAAATTTAGTTGAAATCAGAACCAAGGGCATACCATTAACTGAAAACGGAAAAGTAGTTGGTATAAGAGGGATTTTTCAAGATATTACCAAGGAAAAAGAAGCTGAACGCCAATTAATGGAATATGCAGTGGAGCTTGAACAAAAAAACAAGGAACTTGACCAATTTGCTTATATAGTTTCTCACGATTTAAAAGCCCCGCTTCGTGGTATTAACAACCTTTCGCTTTGGATTGAAGAAGATTTGGGCGATAAAATTGAAGGCGAAATAAAAGCCAGTTTCGATATGATGCGTGGCAGGGTGAAGCGAATGGAGCTTTTAATTAATGGTATTTTGGAATACTCGCGTGCAGGACGAATTAAACAAGAGGCTGAAACTTTTGAATTAAAACCTATGCTCGATGAATTGGTTGAATCACTCAGTCCAGCTGAAAAATTTGAAATTACCATTCCGGCCGATTTGCCAAAAGTAACTGCTGAACGGATTTCATTTGAACAAATTTTTACCAATTATATTAGCAATGCCATTAAATATAATGCAAACGAAAACCCAACTATAAAGGTAAGTTACCAAATTAACCATGGCATGTACGAATTTTGTGTGGCAGATAATGGTGCTGGAATTGACCCACAGTTTCACGAAAAAGTATTTGTTATTTTCCAAACTTTACAATCGCGCGATACATACGAAAGTACTGGTGTAGGACTAGCAATTGTTAAAAAAATAGTAGAAGATAAAGGCGGTCGCGTTTGGATAGAATCAGCGGTAGGTAGTGGGTCTAAATTTTATTTCTCATGGCCAATTGAGTATTAGTTTTTAGTTTAACTATCGCTTGTTCAAAATTGTAATTTTTTAAATAAGTTATTTAATTGTAAAACTATTCCATTTAATAAAAGTTCATCTATTTATTGTATAGATTGCTCAAAAATTTTAACAAAAAATGAAAAAGAAAACAATACTTTCAACTTTTGCATTAGCCATATTTTTTATTGGCTATAACCAGTTAACTTCTAATCCTACAGGCGCGCCTGCTGGGTATAGTGGTTCCCCTGCAGATGGTCAAAATTGTGCTAACTGTCATGGAGGATCTGCCGTGGCAGCAACCAATGTATTAACTAGTAATGTGCCTGTCGCAGGTTATGTACCAGGAACTAATTATACCATTACAGTTTCTGTTTCAGGAAGTACTGCTCGAAAAGGGTTTCAAGTTTCTCCTCAAAACAATGCTGGTGTGTTAATGGGAACATTAACTGCCGGAACAGGAAATAAAATCGTAAATTCTAAATATATAACTCATACAGCAGCAAAAACAACAAATCCTGGCGCATGGACATTTACTTGGACCGCACCAGTTGCAGGAAGTGGAGCAGTTAGTTTTTATGGAGCTTTTGTAAATGGATATTCAAATATTTCAACACAGGTTTTAACTGTAAACGAGCAAACCTCAACTACAACTTCACCAACAGTTTCGTCCACTACAATAGCTTCGGTTAGTAATACTTCGGTTAATTTAAGTGCTAATATCAATGCAAACGGAAAAACATATAATGCTTCGTTTTGCTATAAAGATTCAGCAGCTAATACTTGGACATTGGTAATGGCTTCGCCTACTACTGTTTCAGGCAGCAATGCTACAAATATTTCTTATTCATTAAACAACTTAAATGCCGGTACAACATACAAGTTTAAGGCGTGTGCTTGGAATGCTGGCGATTCAACTTTTGGAGCCATCAATACCTTTACAACTACTAAAAATCCAGTGTCGGTTACTGAAGCAAATGCTTTAAGCATCAATTCAGTTTATCCAAATCCAGCTGCCGATTACTTAAATGTAGGGTTTAATTTACAACAAAAATCAACAGTAGAAATAAGTATTATTAGCCTTGATGGAAAAGTAAATAAGCAATTATTAAATAATGAATTAAATGCTGGTTATCAAAATGTGAAAGTTAACACTACCGATTTAAAAGCGGGTGTTTACATGCTATTATTAAATGCTAATAACATTACCGTTAGCAAAAAAATAATGATTCAATAATAGTTTTAAATAATTATTGAAAGCCCAATTGGAATTTTCCAATTGGGCTTTTTTATTGAATTAAATAATTTGTACTATGCCTAAAAAGTTTATTTTTGTTTTAAAGAAATAATTTCAATGAAAATAAAAAAATTACTTAGTATTGTTTTAATGGCGAGTAGCAGCATGGTGTTTGCTCAAAACTTTTCCATCAACTCACCCAACAAAAAAATTTCCTTATCACTTAATTTAAATGCGGCAGGAGCTTTAAATTATAGTGTAAATTTTAAAACAAAGGCTGTTATTGAGTCTTCTAAGCTAGGTTTTAAAATTAATGAGCAAGCTGATTTAATGAACAACTTCAGCATTTTAAAAGTGGATTCGAGTAACTTTAACGAAACTTGGACACCTGTTTGGGGCGAAACAAAAACCATTGTAAATAACTATAAAGAAATAGCCATTACTCTAAAAGAAAAAGGAGAAAAACCTCGTATTGTTCAGTTGGTTTTTAGGGTGTTTAACGATGGAGTTGGTTTTAGGTATGTTTTTCCAGAACAACCAAACTTATTTCATTTTATTGTAGCAGATGAATTGACCACGTTTAACTTAACTGGAGACCACAAAATATGGTGGATGCCTGGCGATTTTGATACCAATGAATATACTTATAACACTTCGCAAATATCGGAAATTGAAAAATTAGCTAAGAAACGAGATGGTGCTATTTTTACTGCAACTCCTATAAAAGGGGCTTTTGTTCAAACTCCTTTAATGATTAAAACCAAAGACAATGTTTATATAAATATTCACGAAGCTGCATTGATAAATTATCCTGCAATGGATTTAAAATTCGATTTAGCAACTTACGAAGCAACTTCAACTTTGGCTAACGATGCGGTGGGCAATAAAGCTTATATGCGCGCACCTTGCCATACGCCTTGGAGAACCATAATTATTAGCGATGATGCAAGAGATATTATTGCTTCAAAAACCATTTTAAATTTAAATGAACCATCAAAACTAACCAACACCAGTTATATTAAACCAATGAAATACGTTGGTATCTGGTTAGAAATGCACTTGGGTCTTTCTACTTGGGATTTTGCAGGTGGACAATCAGCTAGTGATGCAGGTGCAGATGGAAAACAAAAAACCAAAACCAAGCATGGTGCAACTACTGAAAATACAAAAAAATATATTGACTTCGCTGCTAAAAATGGATTTAGTGGTGTATTGGTTGAGGGTTGGAACGATGGTTGGGAAGATTGGTTTGGAAAATGGAAAGAAGATGTTTTTGATTTTGTTACTCCTTATCCTGATTACGATTTTAAAGGCTTAAATGCGTATGCACAAAGCAAAGGTGTTGGTATGATAACTCACCACGAAACAAGCGGAAGTGTTACCAATTACGAACGTTGGATTGATTCTGCTTACCGTTTGATGGCAAGCGTTGGAAGCCATGCTTTAAAATCAGGTTACGTAGGAAAAATTATTCCAAGAGGTGAATTTCACGATGGACAATGGATGGTAAATCATTACTTACGTGCAATAAAAAAAGCAGCTGATTACAATATTATGGTGGTAGCTCACGAGCCAGTTCGTCCTACAGGTTTACACCGTACTTATCCTAACTTTATGGCGGCTGAAGCTGCCCGCGGACAAGAGTTTAATTTTTGGAGTGAAGGAAATCCTCCAGAGCATGAAACCATTTTACCATTTACTCGCTTAATGGGTGGACCAATGGATTACACACCAGGAATTTTTAAGATAAAAAAGAGCAATTATTATCCCGATGCGAAAGAACAAGTGCATACTACTTTAACCAAACAATTGGCATTGTATTTAACTTTGTATAGTCCAGTTCAAATGGCCACCGATTTACCTGAAAATTACGAAGCTAAACCCGATGCATTTCAGTTTATTAAAGATGTAGCTGTTGATTGGGATGATACTAAAGTTATTCATGCTGAACCAGGCGAATTTTTAACCATTGCCCGTAAAGCTAAAGGAACTAATAATTGGTTTTTAGGAAGTATAACCGATGAAAATGCAAGAGAGTTAAACATGGATTTTAGCTTTTTGGATAAAGGTAAAAAATACACAGCCACCATTTACCGCGATGCACCTGATGCTAGCTGGGATAAAAATCCAGAAGCTTATGTAATTGAAAAAATTACAGTTACCAATAAATCAAAACTATTGTTAAAACTAGCTCCGGGCGGAGGAACTGCTATTAGTATTATTGCGCAATAATTTTAGTAAATAAATATTTTTAAATCCCATTGGTGTAATACTGATGGGATTTTTTTGTTTTAGAAACTTGGTGAATTGGTGATTGCTTATTCTTTTCATTCATACTATAAAAAAGTCATGCCGTAGGCATCTTCCTTAACTAACTTGTACCTTTCCATTAGCTTTTTTGTGTAAGCATTTGCGGTTTTACTCCAACAAGCTAAATTATTTTTGTTGGTGTCGCTGCGCTAAAACAACAACAGCAAAAATTATTTACAAGAAAATCGGATTGGTGAGTGCCGAAAGCTATCGGCAACCAACCCAGGACAAAAAGTCCCTTATCCTTTTGTTGGTTTGTCCAAGCCACAGGCTTGAACTAGCGTTGAAGGTTTTGCTAAGACTGTCAGAGGTGTAAACACCAACTTTAGCTAAAGATACTATTCAGGGTCAAACAGAAATTACTTAGGATTACACCCCGAGTCATTTCTTTTACTTAGAAATCTTCCAGGGTTTCAGCCTGTGTCATATCTTTTGTAAAAAAGAGGCATAGGGTCACACCCCGAGCCATTTCCTTCGCCAAGAAATCATTCAGGGTTATACCCTGAGCCATTTCCTTCGCCAAAAAGTCATAAAGGGTTACACCCTGAGCCATTTCTTTAGTAAAAGAAATCATTCAGGGTTATACCCTATGTTGTTTCTGTGGTAAAAAAGTGATATAGGGTCACACCCTGTATCATTTATTTTAAACCCTGAGTTATTTATTTTACCAACAATGCCATTTATTTATAATTACTTAATGTTTTGTTAACTCATTTTAGGAAAAAAACTTAAATTTTGTACACTTAATTATATAAAAGAATGGATACCAATAACCCAAACACAAATCCTAACCCGGAAGAAAACGGAAATGGGCCAGACAATTACGAAACTTTAGACGCTTATTTATCGCGCACCAAAATTGCACTTACCAACAGCAATCATGAAAAAATTGAACCTATTTTAACCACTTATGGCTACCCTACTACTAAAATAGCCGATGGAATTGCCCTACATGCAGATGCTGAAAAAAAACAAAAAGACCAAGTGAAGGAATATGGCGAGCAATTTACCGCTACTGATGCTTTGCATAATGCCATCCTTGCGGTAAGCATTGTTTATATTGAACATTTGGAATTGGCTAGAATTGCTTTTAAAAATCAACGTGGTGTACTAAGCGAGTTGGCTGCCAAAGGAGAACGTAAAAAAACGCAAGATGGATATTTGTCGGATGCTACTACTTTTTATAAAAACTTATTAGATAAACCTGCTTATGTAGCTGCCATGACAAAATTTGGACAAACCGAAGAAATATTAAATGATGGTTTCGACTTGGTAAAAACTGCAAATACTAAACTAGCCGAACAAAGGAAAGAAGCAGGCGAAGCACAAACAGCTACCAAAAACCGTGATATTGCAGTTAATTTATTTAGCGAATGGTACACCGATTTTATAGGTGTGGCTCAAATTGCCCTAAAAAATAAACCTGAGTTATTGGAAATATTAGGAGTGAAAATGTAAATAAGAACAACGTTAACTAAAAATCCCGCAGCTAACCATAAATTGGTAGCTTCGGGATTCTTTATTTAAGGGAGTATAAATAGCTAAGAAAAAATAAATTATAATTGAAGGGTAATTTAGAATGCGCAAGTTTTAAAAGTGCGTTTATTTTATGAGTTATGCCTAATTTTAACCGAGACGAGAAAAACAGACGATTAATGATTAAATTTTTACTTTCAATTTTATTAGTTTTAATAATTAATATCTCGAATGCACAAGTATGCCAAATACCAAATTTATTGGACAAGGAAATTATTGAAGCTACTAACAATGAAAAATTTGTAGAAGATGATTTTTATCGAATTAACAATTTGCTTTTTGAATATGAAGCTATGGACAGTTTGATAAATTTAAATAAATGCACTTCATATTCTAAAAATATTGAGCAACTATTTAATTCTGAAACTAAGGAAAAACGTGCTTTAGCATATAGATTGATTAGTGTAGCAAATGACAGTACTTTTAACAACGAACTTATTTACAGAATTAACTCAAAAGAAAGTTCACTTTTAAAAACGTGGAGTATAACTGCATTAATGGCAAATAATTGCGGAAAAGCATCTGATGATTTATTTGTTTTATTTTCTTCATTTCCAGAAGGATTGCCAGTTGATATTTTGATAAATATGTATATTCAATATGATACAAATGCAGTTAAAAAAACTTGTTGGAAATTTGTAGATTCAGAAAGTAAAAATCAGCAAATTTTAGCTATTCAGTGTTTAGCTAACTTTAAAAAAGACTACAAATTACAAGCAAAACTAATTGAGTTTTTAAATTCTTGGGATAATAATTCTAAAGGATGGGTAATTTCATCTATTTCAATGCAGAAAATGGAAAATCTAAAACCAATTTTAGAAAAATATAGTGAAGTAGAAAACTTAAAAGACGTTATAATAAGAGCTTTAGAAAATAGCCCAACAAAAACTGACAATAAGTTTGCAAAGCAACTCGAAAAGAAGAAAAACTAGGCATAATAAGTAGTTTGGCAAAATAGAAGGTTCAATATTTAAATAAAGCTTTGTGCTTTGTATTCGATTGCATTTTGCTATTAAATTAATTGAAAACCCTTGTTTGTCTTTTATAATAGCAATACTCCCAAAGACACAAAAAATATTTGAATGAAAATAGCAACTTGGAATATTGAAAGACTGAAACATAAATCAGAACTTAACAAAATTATTAACTTAATTGAGGAACAAGACGCAGATATTTTAGTATTAACAGAAACAGATTCAAGAATAATACTTCCTAACTTTAAGTACAGAATTGATACTCCAAAACTGAAAGAAATAGAACCATCAAATTATTTAGAAACAGAAAATAGGGTTTCAATTTTTACCAATTATGAAATAGAACAACAGTTTGAAACATTTGATAAATACACTTCACTTTGTATAGAACTAAAAACTGAAGTTGGAAATTTGAAAGTTTACGGAACAATTATTGGAATTTATGGAAACCGTAATGAGAACTTTAGATTAGACTTGGCAAAACAAATAGATGACTTTGAAAGACTATCAAAAGATAATAATCTATGCATAGTTGGGGATTATAATATTTCATTTGCAGACAATTATTTTTTTACAAATTGGGGCAGAAATGAACTAAACAAATCATTTAATAGAAATAATTTAGATATTATATCCAAACAGCGAGAAAAATGCATAGACCATATTGCAATCTCAAAACCCCTTACTGTTGAAAAACAAATTTGCATTAATGAATGGAACCAAGATTTTAAACTTTCAGACCATAAAGGAATAATGGCTCATCTATAATTTTATCTATGGTTGTTTTCACCGAACATTTTGGAGGATTGATGAAAATTTATACATTGTCAAAACAGCAAACCACTTTAAGTAAAATTGGGTATAATAGCTATGAAAAAATAAATTATAATTGAAGGGTAATTGGAAAAAATGAACTATTAAAAGGTAAGAATATTTATGGGTTAGGTGTAATAATAGCTAACGACACAAACAAACAGAAAGACATACGTGAAAAATAAAATTATATACCAAATCGGACTTCTTTGTGGAATTATTCCATTGACGGTTGGACTTTTTATTTTCTTCGCTTGGTGGATAGCAAGAGCGTTTTTTGCAATTGACTTGAATAGCTTTGAAGAATATGGTTTTTTATGGACAATAATTTCAATTCCAATCGCAACTATCGGACTTCTATTAGTGACAATTTTTACAATTAGAAACTATCCAAACTTCATTCGACAATCAATCTTTGGATTTAGCCTTATTTTGATAAATATTCCCACAGCTTATTGGGTTTTAGAAAAACAGGCTGACCTTGACAAAAGAGCGTATGTAAAAATCTACTACAAAAGCGGAGTTGTTGACTTATCGGAACTGAAATTGAAAAGTAGCTACTTTGAAAAAAACCTAGGAGATTTGGAGTGCTTAGACTCTAAAGTTTTTTATTATTACCCAAAATATGTAAACGAAAGAAGTAGAGATAGTTACTCAGAAATTGAACCAGTAACACTGATTTTAAAAACAAAAAAACACGCAGAAATAATAAAATTGAGATTACCACGCATAGAGAAAGGGCAATGCTTGAAACTATATATTGAAAAAGAATTTAATCTTTTGACGAAATGGGAATAACTAAGACTAAGGTTAGTAGGAAACCAATAACAACTAAAACAATATAAAATGTACTTTAAACATGAACTATGAAGGCAGGTACTTTAAAAAATATTTGAAAACTAATAACCAATTGAAAATGCAAAAAAAATCAGCTTTGAATATTTCATTATTACTTTTGCTCATTATTTTTCTGACATCTTGCGAGGGAATGAGTATAGCAAATGGAACGGTAAGTGAAGTGTCTTCAAATATGCCATTGGATAGTGTTTTATGTAAGGTTTTAGAAACAGGAAGTCAACAATTTACAGACTCAAATGGGAATTATTATCTGGAAGGACCATTTGGTCCTTGTTTTAGTAAATGTAAAGATATGAAAGTTGAATTTTCGAAAATTGGTTACAAAACAAAAACAGTATCAAACCCAAAAAATGAAATAATTTATCTTGAAAAATAAAATTCGCCTGAGGTTGGTGTTTTCACAAACCTATGCGTTAAATTGGGTCGGTGAAAACACCGACCATAGGCAAATGTATATTTACCTAAAATAAATCTTAACCGTTTCTATTACCTTTCCATCTACTTTTAGGGTAGCAAAAAATAACTTTCCTTTTGGTTCGTTTGGTTCATAAAGTATTTCGTTGAGGCCTTCTTGTAATGATTGTTTTAAAGAAATAATGTTTTTTCCTGCAATATCAGTTATGGATATTTCGGCATTTTTACCCGCCATATTTTTATTGGCTATTATGCTAAAAGTAGTAGTTTCATCAAATGGATTTGGAATAATGGTTAGTAGTTTAATGTTTTCAATTGGTTGGTTATTTGGAGCACTTACATTAGGCGAGTTTACCACTTTTATATATTGTTCATTGCTAAAAAGGCTTTCAATTCCGTTTTCGTCCACTGCGCAAACACTTACAAAATAAATGCTGTCCTTTCTAACATGAAAGGCTCTGTATTCATTAGTGGAAATGGTTATTAGGGTATCAAAATCATTTTTTCTAAACCTAAAGCCAATGCGATAAAAGGGATAAGGTTTTAAACTATTAATATTTATGCTTACACCATTGCCATCATTTACAAAAGTATAATTTGGTTTTAAAGGTCCGTTTGCCACTAACGAAAGTGCATTGCCATTAATAATGGCATTTCTTTTCAAATAGTTTACATCCACATAAAAACTATCAATTTTGCTATCTCCATTTATGTCTTTTCCCAATACATCTCTGGTTGAATGCTGCCTATCGGTATATCCTGCCAAGGGGTTTGCATCGCCATGTTCATTGGCCGATGTTAGCCTAATAGAAGTATAATTTTTTTGTCTAAAAGGTATATGGTCACCGCCTCTGCCTGTTCTATCTTCGGCATTCATTATATTGATGGTAGATTTGATGGTAAGTTTTGGCATAACCTCCTCTTCATACTCCAATTTTACAAATCGTGCAAAACCTTTATGAAGTGATGCATTGGTGCCAAAAGAAAATAACCTAACATTTAAACTATCAATTTCATTTTCTCCGGGGCATCCTGGAGGTGAAGCCGTTTTACCACAAATTACACCACCAACTATGTCGTTATTTAGCACACTGTAAATATTTATTTTTTGGTCTGAACAATATTGAGCAAAAGCATTTGATCCGTCTAAGCCTTGTTCTTCGCCTACTGTAAGCAAAAACACAACAGTTCTTTTGAAATTGTATTTGCTCATTACCCTTGCCAATTCCAACACTAAAGCTACACCACTTCCATTGTCTTCCATTCCATTGGCAATACAAGTGGTATCGCAACTATTTTCGCAACGACTATCTATGTGTGCTTCAATTAAACAAACTTCTTTTAGTGAGGTATCAATTCCCGGTAGCGTAGCTAAAATATTTCGGTGTTGAATGATATTACAAATGTTTTTATCAAATTGGAAATAACTTGTTTGCAAAGGACTAGTTTTTTGAAATGATGCCAGTTTTTGAAATGCCCACCTTCGTGCCGCTCCAATTCCTTTATTGTTTGATACAGTGTCAGAGCCAGTATTTCTTGTATAAAACGATTCTAATTGATATAGATAATTCAAAATGGAATCATTGTTTACTTCATTGATTATTGAATTTAAGATTTCGTTTTTATTGCTAATTTGAAGCGAACTATAATAGCTTGAAGGATTGTAATTACCTTTCAAAATATTATCTACCGATGCGTTAGTAAACTTCATGTTTACTTGGGCATTTAATAACAAAGTGGCAAAACCCAAAATAATGGAAACAATAGATTTCATAATTTATATTTTTAACAAATATATTTTATTTTAAAATGTTCACTACTATAAAATTTGTACTATCCAATAATTTAGTTTTTGTTACTAATTTTATGTAAAAGACTAATATAAATCCAAATTAAACCAAATACCGATAGCAAAAAGAATTAACTTGTTTAATAGCCCGCTGATTCGGATTTGCAAACCGAATCATGTATTCTAAGGATTTGCAATCGCTTTTTACCATGCCAATGATACTTTAAGTAAGCCATTTTACCTTGCAACCGCACGCATTTGGTGTGTGGCTGAAGCAAAACAGAAAAAAGGTTTATCTATTATTACCCAAATAAATTTAGTTAGAATAAAAATAGATTTTAAGTATAAACTGTTGTTTGTGTAGGTTTGTGCACGCCAAAGTTCGAAAGCATTCTTTCATCATGTACCAACAATGCAAGTTTGTAAATAGGCTAGCTAAGGAGCCAGCAGCCAATTGCCTCAACCCCTCCATCAATTAATTATAAACTCAACCCTTCGGTTTTGTAAATTGGTTTGATTTATAGGTTTGGTGCCTCCAAAGCCTTTAGCAGTTAATCGGTTGCTTTCAATTCCTAAAGCGGAAAGATATTGCAATACCACTATGGCCCTTTTCTCTGATAGTTTTTGATTTAATTCCGCATTTCCAAAAACATCGGTATGGCCTTCAATACTCACTCTTAGAGTAGGAAATCGTTTTAAAAAACTAGCTAACAAAGCTAATTCTTCTCCTGATTTCCCTATCATAATGCTGGTGCTTTGTTTAAATAAAATATTCTTTGGAATATAGTTTTTGATGGTATCAACTGT